>CAJFEW010000016.1 GCA_904374805.1 uncultured Neglectibacter sp. | reverse complement strand
GGTCTGTGGCGCGGTGATCTTCTGTTACGACATGGAGGCCAAGTTCAACCCCCGCCACCTGTTGGAGCACCTGGAAAAGTACAAGGTGACCACCTTCTGTGCGCCGCCCACCATGTTCCGGTTCATGCTCCAGGAGGACGTGACCAAGTACGACCTGAGCAGCATCCACCACTGCTGCATTGCCGGCGAGCCCCTAAACCCGGAAGTGTTTAAAAAGTGGCTGGATCTCACCGGCCTGAAACTGTACGAAGGCTTCGGCCAGTCGGAGAGCTCGGTGATGCTGGCCAACTTCCAGTGGTTCGAGCCCATCCCCGGTTCCACTGGCAAGCCCTCACCCCTGTATGACATCCAGCTGGTAGACAGCGAAGGCAATGTGTGCGAGGACGGTGAAGAGGGCACCATCGCCGTGATGGGCGTGAAGGAGCATCCTCCCGTGGGCCTGTTTACCGGCTATTACTTAAACGACGAGATGACCCAGGAGAAGCTGGGCGGCGCCTATTACGACACCGGCGATGTGGCCTGGCGTGACAGCAATGGATACTATTGGTTCGTGGGCCGCAACGACGACGTGATCAAGTGCTCCGGCTACCGGATTGGGCCCTTCGAGGTGGAGAGCGCCCTGCTGGAGCATCCTGCCGTGGTGGAGTGCGCCATCACCGGTGCTCCGGACCCCATTCGCGGTCAGGTGGTCAAGGCCACCATCGTGCTGGCCAAGGGCTTTGCAGGTACGCCCGAGCTGACTAAGGAACTGCAAAACCACGTCAAGCACGCCACCGCCCCTTACAAATATCCCCGTGTGATCGAATATGTGAAAGAGCTGCCCAAGACCATCGGCGGCAAGATCAAACGGGCTGAGATCCGCAAGTCGGACGAGAAATAAACCTCCCCATCCTGCGAGGTTCCCCCATAGAAAAGGACACCTAAGCGTTGCGCTTAGGTGTCCTTTTTGTTGCTGCCTTTAGGCATAAGAAACCCCTGGTTCTACCAGGGGTACATAAAAAGCCTGAATCATGTCACCTTCACCGAAGGACCGCGGTTTCTACAAACAGCGAACCGCCTGCCAAAAGAACCCGGAGAGTAGGGCCTGTCAGGTGCGGAGCAAGTTCCGTCCTCTCTGCGGTTTGCGACGGCCACTTATTTTCGGAAGGGCTGGGTCATGGGTTTCCTGCAGAAACCCGCACCGAGTCTTTTTCGTAAAAGGTTGCCACCCGCTGGTTGACCTGGTTTTCCGGGTCCTCGCTGAGCATGGGTACAGCTTCGGGCATCAGCAGATCCGGCCGGTAAGTGACAGGTTCCAGCACCACGTCGGTGAGAGAAGGATCCTCCAACAGAGCGACTTGGGCATCCACCTGGGCGTCGTAGGCTTGGGCCTCCCGGCTGATCAGGGAACGCAAAGCGCTGACCCCAGTCAAGTCCACAAATCTTTCCGTGCAGCACACGGAGAGCACAAAGAAGAGGGCCACAGAGAGGAAAAAAGCGGCTGAAATTTCCCGCGCCTTTTGGGGTGCATGTTTTGCCGCAGGCAAATGGGTGAGCCATCCGCAGAGATAGAAGACCACGCCTGCTGCCAGCAGGCAAAAGGCGTCATAGTACAGATCTTGGGTGCGGCCGGCCCCTGTATTGGTCATGGCGTAGATGGGGGGCGTCATCAGCACTCCCAGCAGGCACACCGCCGCCACGGGAGCCAACCCCGGCAGGGGAAACCGGAAGGAGAGCTTTTTGGCGCACTTGCAAAACAGGGGGGTGAAAAAGAGAAGCATCAACAGCAGCGGCAGCGTGGTCTGATCTGTGATAAAACGGACGGAAGCCCCCAGAGCCAGAACAATGGATTCCAAGGCCCCCGGGTGAGAGGTAAATTGGGCCTGCCGTACGCTGTTGCCTGGGGCAACCATGCTGATGAGAAAAGCGGCCAGCTCCAGCAGGAAGAAGAGGAGCGTCAGGGCTCTCTGCACAAGAGGGCGCCGCTTCCACAGGGTCCAGAGGAAGCACGCCAAAAGCAGCAGGCAGCTCAGCAGGGCGGTGGGGTAGTTGCCGCCTCCCAGGAAAAAGGCCAAAATACTTGCTGCGGCTGCGCAGAGGCCGGCCTGCGGTCCTTTTCCCAGACGGAGAAATTTGCAGACAAAGGTGAGGGTGCACAGCATCAGGCTGTGGAAAAAGGTGTAAAAGATAGAGCCGTTGTACCAAAAGAATCCCTCAAAGGCGTTGGGCGCAAAGTGAATCAGGAAAAAGCACAGGGCGCAGGATAGGGAAACCCAGCCTGCTTCTTCCAGGGAGAGCCAGCGGACAAAAATCTCTTTCAAGAAGAAAAAGGTGGAAAACACCAGGGAACCGATCATGAGAAAGGGGGTGAGAACATACAGATCCTCCCCAAAAGCAGCGGGTTGCAGCGCCATGAGAAAAACGGCAGAAAAGGTCCCCTGCCAGCTGGTGTAGATCTCCGCCGTTTTCCGGGCTGCAGCGGCCAGCACGTCCCACAGGGAGCCGCCCTCTCGCACCGCTTGGGCCACATACAAGCTGTAGCTGTAGTCGTCCGAACAAGGGTGGTTATACAGGGAGATCCAGGCGATGGGGAGAAGGCTGAGCCCCAACAAAACCACGGACCCTACTGCCACCTTTCGTTGGGTGAAAAGACGGTCCAATCGGTTCCAAAAAGCTTTTGCCAATAGGGAGTTCCTCACTTTCCATGTTTTTTTCAGTATACTGTATTTCCTCTTTCCGCACAAGGCCCGGGTTTTTGAAAAAAGCGCTTTTCATCCGGTGGGCCCTGTGCTATAGTAAAGCTATATGCGGGGCCAAGGCCCCAGGGAAGGAGAAGTTTTTATGAGTTGTTTCGACCGAGAGGCCTATGAAAAGCGCGTGGCTTGGTACACGCAAGCCCGTTTTGGCATGTTTATCCACTGGGGGCTGTACGCCATTCCCGCCCGGGGGGAGTGGGTGCGCAGTGTGGAGGAAATGCCCAAGGAGGACTACATGCCCTACTTTGAGGAGTTTGACCCTGTGGACTACGATCCCAAAAAGTGGGCCAGGGCTGCCAAAGAGGCCGGCATGCAGTATGTGGTGCTCACCGCCAAGCATCACGACGGCTTTTGCCTGTTCGACTCCCAGTACACAGAGTTCAAGTCCACCAACACCCGGTGCGGCCGGGACCTGGTCCGGGAATTTGTGGAAGCGGTCCGAGGGGAAGGCTTGAAGGTGGGTTTGTATTTTTCCCTGCTGGATTGGTATCATCCGGACTTCCCCCACTACGGGGACAAAAACCATCCCATGCGCAACAACCCTGCTTACGGCAATGAGAACCGGGATTTTGACCGGTATCTCACCTACATGCACAACCAGGTGCGGGAGCTGTGCACCAACTACGGCAAGCTGGACGTGCTGTGGTTTGACTTTTCCTATGAAAACGAAAACTATGTGATGCGGGGCGAGACCTGGAAGGCCACGGAGCTGGTGCGCATGGTGCGTCAGCTGCAGCCCGATGTGATCATCGACAACCGGCTGGAAGTCAGCGGCGAGGGCTTCGGCTCCCTTTGGACCGGGGACCCCACCCCCTACCACGGGGATTTTGTCAGCCCGGAACAGATCATCCCGCCCCAGGGCATCCAGGACAAGGCAGGCCGGGACATGGTGTGGGAGGCCTGCGTCACCATGAACAACCACTGGGGCTATTGCGAGCGGGACCGGTTCTTCAAACCTGCTCCCATGCTGATCAAAAAGCTGGTGGAGTGCGTCTCCAAGGGAGGCAACTTGCTGCTGAATGTGGGCCCGGACGCCCGGGGCAATATCCCGCCCCAGTCCTTGGAGATCCTGCAGCAGATCGGCGCCTGGATGGGCCGCAACAGCCAGAGCATTTACGGCTGTGGCAAGGCGGGCTTGGACAAGCCGGACAACGGCCGGTTCACCCGCAAGGGGAATACGCTGTATTACCACCTGTTTGAAAACACCGTTGGCCCCATGCCCCTGCCGGGCCTGAAGAAGGATCAGATTGCCCGCGTGCGCCTGCTGGCCACGGGAGCGGAGGTGCCCCTGTCCACCAGCTGGGTGCACAGTGACTATCCGGATCTGGTGTTCGCTGACCTGGGGGAGGACCCGGTGCTGCCGGATCCAGTGGACACCGTGCTGGAAATCACCTTGAAGGAGTGAGCCCATGAACGAACCCTTTGTTTTGGAGGTGTGTGTGGACAGCCTAGAGTCGGCCTTGCAGGCAAAGGAGGGGGGCGCCACCCGTCTGGAACTGTGCGCCAACCTGCCCATTGGTGGCACCACGCCGGCCCTCTCCCTGGTGCGCCGTGTCAAGGCGGAAACAGGGCTTCCTGTCCATACACTGCTCCGCCCTCGGTTTGGGGATTTTCTCTACACCCCAGAGGAGCTGAAACTGTTGGAGGAGGACGCCGCCGCCCTGCTGGAACAGGGAGCGGACGCGCTGGTGTCCGGGTTTCTCACGCCGGAGGGAGACTTGGATCTGCCTGTGCTGGAGCGGTTTGTAAAGCTGGCCCACCGGGCAGGGAAAAAATTCACGCTGCACCGGGCCTTTGACCTGTGCCGGGACCCCTTTGCCGCTCTGGAGCAGTGCCGGGCCTTGGGCGTGGACGCCATTCTCACCTCGGGCCAGCAGAACAGCTGTCTGGAAGGGCTGCCTCTTTTGCAGCAGCTCTGGGACTTGCGGGCAGAGGTGGAGCTGCTTTTAGGCGCGGGCATTCAAGCCTCCACCATCCGGCAGGTGCGCCAGGTGCTTCCCCAGGCCCGGGCCTTTCACATGAGCGGGAAAAAAGTGGTGGAAAGCGGCATGCGCTATCGAAAAGAGGGGGTCAGCATGGGGCTGCCCTCCTTGAGCGAATATGAAATCTGGCGCACGGACCGGGAGGCGGTGCGGGCGGCTCGAAAGGAGTTGACGGGGATATGAGCTGGTCCCAAGCCCTACAGGCCTACAGTGAGACCCAGCTCTCCCGGCGAATGGATTCCTTTGGGGCCCGCCGGGAGGAGATCCAAGCCCTTCTTCTTTCGTGCTCTTCCCAGGAGCGGGTGTTGCTGCAATACCTGTATGCCACCTTGCCCCTGCCGGATGTGGGAGACTATGCTCCCCGCTTTTTCCTCCAGGTTGTGCGGCAGGCCTTGGACGCCCGGCGGTCGTTCTCCTGGTGTGCCGCCCTGCCGGAGCACCGGTTCCTCAAGGACGTGCTCTATCCCCGGGTCAACACAGAGGAGCTGGCAGACTGCCGGGGGCTGTTTCGGGAGAGGCTGGAGTCCCGGGTGCGGGGTCTTTCCCTGGAAGCGGCCATCCTAGAGGTGAACCGTTGGTGCGCGGAAGAGGCCACCTACCGTTCCACCGATGAGCGCACCGCCTCGCCCCTGCAGGTGTACCGGTGCGGCTGGGGACGCTGTGGGGAGGAGTCCACCTTTTTGGTGACAGCTTTGCGCAGTGTGGGCATTGCCGCCCGGCAGGTGTATGCCCCCTGGTGGTCACACTGCGACGACAACCACGCCTGGGTGGAGGCCTTTGACGGGCGGAAGTGGCGCTACTTGGGGGCCTGTGAGCCGGAGCCGGTGCTAGACCGGGGATGGTTTACCCATGCGGCGGCCCGGGCCGTGCTGGTGCACACCCGCGCCTTTGTGCAGGGAACCAAAGAAGAGGCGGCCTTTCTCTTTCCTCAGACAGATCCCGCTTGCTGGGCGGTGGAAGAGGGGGTGGCCTGGGAAAACCTGACGCCTCGGTACGGGGCGGTCAAGCCTGTCCGCGTGCAGGTGCTCGCCCCGGACGGCGCCCCTGTGGCCGGTGCGGTGGTGTCCTTCTCCGTGCTGAATATGGGAGCGCCCCGAGAGGTGGCACGCCTGCGGACAGAGGAAGAGGGGACGGTCAGCCTGCCTCTGGGACAGGGCACCGTTTTGGTGTCCGCTTGGCAGGAAGGGGCGTTTTCCGCCGGTGGGGAGGGAATCCTGGAACCCCACGAGGAGCGCTTGACCCTGCGGCTGGGGGAGGACCTTTCCTCAACTGGCCCGGAGCTCACCTTTTTCCCGCCGGGGGATGGGGGTGTTTCCGTGCCTTCCCTGACACAAGCGCAGAGAGTTTGGCGCCGGGAAACCCTGGACCGTGCCGCCGCCCTGCGGGAGGAAAAAGCCCGGCGCAGGCAGGCCTCCCAATCCCCTGCACCCACCGGCGCTTTCGGCCGGGTCTGGGATACCCTGACGGAAAAGGACCGGGCGGTGCCGGTGGATCCTGCGCTGCTGGAGGACAGCTTGGAGGCCTTTTCCTGGGAAAACCAGGTGCCCGAGCCGTGTTTCTCCCAGGGATTGCTCTCCCCTCGGGTGGGCTGGGAGGTGCTCACCCCCTGGCGGCAGCTGCTGGGCAGCTGCTTTGCTCCGGAGGAGGCAAGCCGCTTCCGGGAGGATCCCGCTGCCCTGTGGGACTGGGTGAAGGAGCGGGCGCCTTTGTGCCTCCAAGCCTACGCCGCCCTGTGGGGGACGCCTGCGGGCATGCTGCAGGTGGGCGGCGCCACCAAACAGGGGCAGTGGCTGCTGTTCTGTGCCGCCTGCCGGACGTTGGGCATTCCGGCCCTGGTGCAGGACGGCGTCCCTCGGTTTTGGAAAGAGGGCGCTTTTCATCCCCTGTGGGGGAGAGAGGAAACCGCTCGGCTTTGTCTGCGGGCTCCCGTCCAGCGCGGGGCTGCTTCCGGACAGGACTACACCCTCTCCCGGAGAGATCCGGAGGGCTGGCAGGTCCTTTCCTGGGCTGACTTGGGGGCCGGCCAGGAGAAGAAGCTTTCCCTGGCCCCAGGCCGGTACCGGCTTTGGACCGTGACTCGTCTCCCCAATGGGTGCCAGTTGGCCCGCCGGGAAGACTTTTCCCTCCAAGCGGGGGAGGAGCGCATCCATTCCCTGGCTTTTCGCGAGGGAACGCCCCAGGAGATGTTGGAGCGCTGCCCCCTGCCGGCGTTTGTCTTAGAGGATGTCCAAGGAAAAAACCAGACAGGGCAGACGCTGTTCTCTCGGGAGAGGTTTACGCTGCTCCTCTTTTTGGAGGTGAACCGGGAACCGACAGAACACTTGCTCAACGAACTGCGGGAACAGGCCGGCGCGTTGAAACAAACAGGCTGCGGGCTGGCTTTCGTGGTGGAGGCCTGGGAGCAGCGGGAGGATCCCACCTTGGCCCAAACCTTGCAGGCCCTGCCCGGCGCCCAGGTGTGGAAGGCCACTTTTTCCGAAGCGGTGCCCGCTTTGGCCCGGCGCATGTTTCAAGATCCGGACCGGCTGCCCTTGGCGCTGCTGGTCAACCGCCAGGGAGAAGGGCTGTTTGCCTGCTGCGGCTACAATGTGGGAACAGCGGCCCTTGTGCTGCGGCTGCTGGCTGCGGCGGAGTCTCTGTAAAGCCCTTGAGCTTTGGTGGAGACAGGGAGAAGGTTGGAGCAGGTTTTGAAAGAATGGTATACTAGCAAGGAAGTATAGAAGAAATGGGAGTGCGCCCCTAGCTGGGGCTGTCTCAACTTTTGGAAAGGAGCGTTTGCCATGGAAAACAAAATGCTGGATTTGCTGAAAACCCGTCGGAGCGTGCGGGCGTACCGTCCGGAGCAGATCACGCCGGAGGAGCTGGCCGCTGTGACGGAGGCAGGCACCTGGGCCCCCACGGGCATGGGCCTGCAGTCCCCGGTGATTGTGGCGGTCCAAAGCCCCAAGTACCGCAAGGCGGTGGAAGAGCTGAATAAGAAAGCCCGTGGCGGCGAGCAGGACCCCTACTACGGGGCGCCCACGGTGGTGCTGGTGTTGGCGGATTCTTCCCGGGGCACCTGTGTGGAGGACGGTTCCTGCGTGTTGGCGACCATGATGCAGGCGGCCCATGCCATTGGCCTCTCCTCCTGCTGGATCCACGGGGAGCGGGAGATGTTTGAGCTTCCCGAGGGCAAGGCGCTGCTGGAGGAGTGGGGCCTGCCCACTACCTTGCGGGGCGTGGGCTCTATCGCCTTGGGGTATGGGGAAGGCCCAGCGCCCCAGCCCAAGGAGCGCAAGCCGGAATATGTGAAAGTGGTGTAAAAGAAAATCCAGGGGCTGCCGTCTTAAAAAACGGCGGCCCCTTTTCTTTTGTGGGACGGTTCTGGGCGCAGAGAGCGGTTGTGCTTGTAATTTTGCAGGGGGGACGCTATAATAGAACAACCGGAGAAAGGCCGGGAAGGTTTTTAGGTTTTTCCCCTGTGGGTGCCAAGTAATTCTGCGAAAGGATGGGAAGTCCGTGAAGGGTGTATATAAAAAAATAGGGGCGCTGCTTGTAGCGGGCCTGATGCTGATCGGAAGCATGTCTGGCTGTCAGGAGCAGGAGGCTGCCTCCTCCCAGGAGGAGAGTTCCCTGAGCTCCTCTCAGGAGGATGCCGCTCCGGAAGAGGAGCCGGCTGTTCTGGAAAACGACGGGCAAGCGACCACCATGGTGGTGGCGGAGCTGTTTTATAGCCAGGAGCGCACCCAGGCGCTGGAGGAAATTGCCGCCAAATATATGGCGGATCACCCGGAGACAGAAATCCAAATCCGCACGGTGGAAACCCGGGAGGAGATGGAGCGCCTGGTGGAGTCCGGAGAGGCTGACCTGTGCGAGGTCTCCTGGCAGGACCAGCGGGAGTTTGTGGAAAACGGCTGGCTGTTGGACATTGACAAATACGTGGATATCTGGGACGATGTGACCGGGTTAACCCTGGCTGCGCGCCAGGTGATCCGTTCCATGGGTGTGGACGTGGCCTATATGCTGCCTGCGGTGCTGCAGCAGGATGTGCTCTACTACCGGAGCGATTGGTTTGAGGATTACAACCAGGATAAGGAAGGGGAGGACCGGGTCTACTGCCAGACCTGGAACGACCTGATCGCCGCAGCGGACAAGCTGCAGGACCGGGGAGAGTGCCTGGTGTTTGGCGGCAAGGAGAAGCTGCTGCAAGTGTTTGACAGCGTGCTTTGGAGCGCCACCAGCTTGACGCCGGCAGCCCACACCTCGGCGGCGTATTTGTGCGACTCCTCCCAGCACAGCACCCTCTTCTCCCTGGAGGCCGCAGCCACGGCCACAGAGCAGTTTGTGGACGTGATGACCTCCGCTGTGGCGGAGCAGGCCCTGGAGTGGACCGAAGACCAGGCGGTGGAAGCTTTCCTGCAGGGGGATGCGGCCGTGCTGCTGGCCGGGCAGGACCAATACCAGCGCATTTTCTCCGCTATGGAGGAGGGCAGCGTGGGAGTGGCGCCCTATCCCCGGGGCTTGATGAGCATCGGCATCCTCTCCCAGCAATACACAGGGTTTTCCCTGACCAAGTGGGTGGAACACGAGGGAAACGCCGCAGACTTTCTGTTCTACCTGTCCAATCCGGACAACAACACCCACATTGCCAAGGTGTGTTCCCTGCCGCCTCTGCACAAGGAGGCTCCCACTTTGGATCCCTCTTTGGAAGAGGAAGGCCTCTCTGCCAACCTGCTGGTGGATGAGCGCAGCGATCTGTACGCCTTTGGCCAAGAGCCCATGCGGTATCAGGCCTGGGAGGAATTCCAGACCTTGGGAGAGCAAGGGCTGCGGGATCTTTTGGCAGGGCGCGTCAGCGTTGAGGAACTGTTGGGCCAGTTTGACGCCTACTGGTCCCAAGCTTTGGAAGAAGAGGGCAGGCTGTGGGACGTGGAGTGACCGGCTGCCCGTGAGGAAAGCGCTGAAGGCCGCAGCAAAGCCTTCGGCGCTTTTTTTCGCAACCCCTTGTGGCTCACAGGGGAATTTGGTATAATAATGAGGACTATGAATTTTTCTACGTGGAAAGGGTGGTTGGAATGCAGGTAAAACTGCTGGCCTATACGCCGGAGCCGGAGAAGACGGTGGCCTGCGCTGCCAAGCTCTGCTATGCGGCGGCAGATATTGACACCGTGTATGAGGGGCTCACCGAGGAGAAAACAGCCTCCTTTTTAGAGATGCTCCAGTCCATCGGTCACGAAAGCCCCATCGAACACGCCAGCTTCACCTTTGGCATCGAGGGGGTGTCCCGGTCCCTGCTGGCGCAGATTACCCGGCACCGGATTGCCTCCTTCAGCGTGCAGAGCCAGCGCTATGTGAAGGAGGACGGCTTTGCGTTTGTGTTGCCCCCGGAAATTGAGGCCGTGCCGGAAGCCAAGGAGGAATTTCTCCGGGCCATGGAGGAAGACCAAAAGCATTACGAGCGCTTGACGGAGCTGCTCAAGGAAAAGCACAAGCAGGCCTTTTTGGCCGCGGGAGAGACGGAGAAAGCCGCCAACCGGAAAGCGGAAAAGAAGGCCATTGAGGACGCCCGCTTTGTGCTGCCCAACGCCTGCGCCACCAAGATGATCTGCACCATGAACGCCCGCTCTTTGCTGAACTTTTTCTCCCACCGGTGCTGCAACCGCGCCCAGTGGGAGATCCGGGAGCTGGCCACCCAGATGCTCCAAGAGGTCAAAGCGGTGGCGCCCCACCTCTTTGAGAAGGCGGGACCGCCCTGCCTGCGGGGAAATTGCCCCGAGGGGAAGATGTCCTGCGGGAAGATGGCGGAAGTCCGGGAAAAATTTCAGGCGCTGTAAACGGTTCCCCCTTGTCCCCACGCGGAAAAGCTGGGGCGGCGGACCTTGGAAAGGAGAGGAAAACCATGAGTTTAGTTGTGCTGGAGGGTCTGGATGGCAGTGGCAAAGGCACCCAGGCCCAGCTGTTGGGAGAGGCCTTGGCCCGTCAGGGGGTGCCCCTGCGTCAGGTGACCTTTCCCGACTACAGTTCCCCCTCCTCTTCCTTGGTGAAGATGTACCTGGGCGGGGAGTTTGGCAGCGCCCCAGAGGACGTAAACGCCTACGCCGCCAGCGCCTTTTACGCGGTGGACCGTTTCGCCAGCTTCCGCAAGGATTGGGGAGAGGACTACCGCCAGGGAAAACTGATTCTCTGCGACCGGTACGCCACCTCCAACCTGGTGTATCAGATGGGCAAGGTGCCCCGAGAGGAGTGGGACAATTACCTTGCCTGGGTGGAGGACTTTGAATACGGAAAGCTGGGCATCCCCCGGCCGGATTTGGTGCTCTATCTGGACATGCCCCTTTCCGTCTCTCAAAAGCTGCTGCTGGAGCGCTATCACGGGGACAGCGGGAAGAAGGATATTCACGAAAGCCACTTGGAATTTCTGCGCGCCTGCCGGGAGTGCGCCCGCTACGCCGGGCAGCGCCTAGGCTGGCGGGAAATCCCCTGCGCCAAGGACGAAGTCCCCTTGCCCGTGGAGGAAATCCATCAGGCGGTGCTGGCGGCTGTGTCCCCCCTGCTGTGAGGGAGGAGCAGTCTGCATGAACGAACCGGACAGAAGGCGCTCAGTGGTGGAAAAGACCGTGTGGAAGGGCGTCAGCTTTAGCAGCGTGCTTGCCATGGTCATCAGCTACTGCAATTGGCACTCGGTGGGGTGGGCCATTTTCCATGGGCTGCTCAGCTGGGTCTATGTGATCTATTACGTACTGCGGTACGGTTTTTCGTAAAAGCTGTGGAGCGGAAAGGATGGTTTGCGATGGTTGTTGTGTTTTTGGCGGAAGGGTTTGAAGAGGTGGAGGCACTGGCCCCGGTGGACGTGATGCGCCGGGCCGGGCTCACTGTAAAGCTGGCCGGCGTCACCGGCGAAGAGGTTGCCGGTTCCCACGGCATCTGCGTCCGGACGGACATGGCTGCCCAGGATGTGGATGCTTCCGCACTGGAGGCCATGGTGTTGCCCGGGGGCCTGCCCGGCACCCACAACCTGGAGGCTTCCCCGGCGGTGCAAAGCTGCATGGACCGCTGTGTGGAGCAGGGAAAGCTGGTGGCGGCCATCTGCGCCGCGCCCTCTATCCTGGCTCACAAGGGGCTGCTGCAGGGCAAAAACGCCACGGCCTTCCCCAGCTTCCAGAAGGATTTGCAGGAGGGCGGCGCCCTCCTCAGCGACTGCTACGTGGTGCGGGACGGGCAGTTCCTCACCGCCCGGGGCATGGGCGTGGCCACCCAGTTTGGCCTGGCTCTCGTGGAGGCCCTTGTCTCTCCCGAGAAAGCCGCAGAAATCCAGGCCTCCATCCAGTGGGAGGCATAATGCAGGAGAAAGCCGCCCTGCGCAGAGAACTGCTGGCCCAGCGGGACGCTGTACCCCAGCGGGAGGAAAAGTCCCGGGCTGTGGGAGATGGTGTGCTGGCTTTGCCGGCGTATCAAAAGGCCCGGCAGGTGCTTCTCTATTTGAGCAAGGGCAGTGAGGTGGACACCTGGGAGGTGTTTGCCCGGGCTGTGGCGGAGGGAAAAGAGGTGTACGCCCCTCGCTGCTTAGACGGAGAGGGGACGATGGGCTTTTTCCAAGTCACCTCTCCCCAAGAGCTGCTGCAAGGACGCTTTGGCCTTTGGGAGCCGGATCCCCGCCGCTGCGCCCCCTGGCGGCGGAGAGAGGGCGCCCTTTGTCTGGTGCCGGGCATAGCCTTTGACCGGCAGGGATACCGGCTGGGCTACGGAAAAGGATATTACGACCGCTTTTTGGCGGTTTTTTCAGGAACCGCCGCAGGGCTGTGTTTCAGGGAACTGGCGCTGGAGCGCCTGCCCCGGGGCCCGCAGGACAGAAGGGTGGATGTGCTGGTGACAGAGGCCGGCGTGCTGCCCATAGGAAAGGAAGGACGCATATGAACCGAAAGACGGGCCGAAACAGCCGGGAGCCGGCAGAAAACCGCCCTACAGGCACGTTCAAGCTTACCATTGACGAGAAGGATCTGGCCACAGGCAGCTTTGACGCCCAAGAACGGCGCGCCCAGCCCCGGCAGGAGTATGCTTCCAACCGGGCGTATGTAACGGAGAAGGAGCGCAAGGCGGAGCACAAGGCCCACAAAAAACGCAACCGCCTGAAGGCCCGGAAAAACCGCCGGATTTTCTCCTTGGTTTGGCTGTGCATGGTGCTGTTGGTCTCCTTTACGTTGGGCAGCTATTTGATCACCGGCTCCAACGACTTCTTTGCGGTGGGCCGCAGCGAGGGCACCGTTTCGGTGACCATTCCGGAGCATGTCACCCGGGAGGAATTGTCGCAGATTCTCTATGAGGCCCACGCCATCAACGAGCCGGAGTTTTTTGACCTGTACTGCGCAGTCACCGTGGACGACGAAGAGCTGGAGTATTTCCAGCCCGGCACCTACGACCTGGGCACCAATTTGGATTATCAGGATATTATCAGCACCCTGCAGGGGGGCAATCAGATTCGGGAAGAGGTGCGCATCACCTTCCCCGAAGGCACTACGGCTCTGGAAGCCGCTGCCCTGCTGGAGGAGAATGAGGTCTGCTCCCAGGAGGAGTTTCTCACGGCCATCAACTCCAGCGATTTTGACGATTATGACGCCATTGCGCCTCTGGCCAACGCCACCGGCCGCTATTACAAGCTGGAGGGCTATCTGTTCCCCGACACCTATGACTTCTACAAAGGAGAGGACATCGACTCGGTGGTGGGTAAGCTGGTGAACAACTTCCAGAATCGGGTGGAAGACCTGTCCCGGCAGATTGAGGAATCGGGCATGACCCTGGACCAAGTGGTGATTTTGGCTTCCATCATCCAGCGGGAGGCGGCCAGCCCCCAGGATATGTATGACGTCTCCGCCGTGCTGCACAACCGGCTGGATTTTGGCGCGGACTACGGCATTTACCGGCTGGAGTGCGACTCCACCATGTACTATCCCTACAAGACGGCCAACGACGTGCCGCAGACAGACGCCCTTGCTTACGGGTCCTATGACACCTATGAGATAGAGGGGCTTCCTGCCGGGGCCATCTGCAATCCTGGATTGGACGCCATCCGCGCGGCAGTGCTGCCCAACACAGACGGGGACGCCGCCAACTACCTGTACTTCTGCCATTCCGCCGACGGCACCGCTTACTACGCCACCAACGCCGCAGACCACGACTATAACCTGCAGCTGGCAGGATTGAGGTGAGCGCTGTGAACTATGCAAAACCGGAACTGCTGGCCCCTGCCGGGGATCGGGAGCGGCTGGAAGCAGCTGTGGCCTACGGCGCGGACGCTG
Source organism: uncultured Neglectibacter sp. (assembly GCA_904374805.1). Taxonomy (GTDB): domain Bacteria; phylum Bacillota; class Clostridia; order Oscillospirales; family Acutalibacteraceae; genus Acutalibacter; species Acutalibacter pullicola. The sequence goes on along the minus strand of CAJFEW010000016.1, from coordinate 15,977 downwards.
TGTATTTGGCGGGCAAGAGCTTTGGCATGCGGTCCGCCCCCGCCAACTTTGGGGAGGAGGAGCTGCGAGATGCTGTCTCCTACTGCCACGAGCGCGGCGTAAAGGTGTATGTCACCTGCAACACCTTGCCCCGCAACCAGGAATTTGAGGAACTGCCCTCCTTTTTGGCCGCCTGCCAGGACATGGGGGTGGACGCCTTTATCCTTTCGGACTTAGGCGTTCTGGCCTTGGCCAAGCAGGTGGCGCCCCAGGTGGAGCGCCACGTCTCCACCCAAACGGGCATCGTCAACTACGCCGCCGCCCAGGTGTGCTGGGAATTGGGGGCCAGCCGTGTGGTGCTGGCCCGGGAGGTGCCCCTCTCGGAAATCAAGGGCATTCGGGAGCGGGTGGATCCCCGTTTGGAACTGGAGGCTTTTGTCCACGGGGCCATGTGTATGTCCTTTTCCGGCCGGTGCGTCATCTCCAACTATATGACCGGCAGGGACGCCAACCGGGGAGAGTGCGCCCAGCCCTGCCGCTGGGAATACCACCTGGTGGAAGCCCAGCGCCCCGGGCAGGTGTACACTTTGGTGCAGGAGGAGAAGGGCGCCTATTTCTTCAATTCCAACGACCTGCGGATGATCGACGCCATCCCCCAAATGATGGACGCAGGCGTCGCCAGCCTGAAAATCGAGGGCCGGGCCAAATCTGCCTACTACGTGGCCTGTGTCACCGCCGCCTACCGCCAAGCCATCAACTTCGCTTGGGAACACCCCGGGGAGCCCCTGCCCGCTTCCATCCTGGAGGAGACGGAGAAAATCAGCCACCGGCCCTATTCCCATGGATTCTACTTTGGTGGGGAACCCGGCCAAACGGTGGATCGCAGCCACTATGCCCGGGGGTACGAGCTGGTGGCCATCTGCCTGGGCAGGGAGGGGGGCCGCCTGCGCCTGACGGAACGCAACCGCTTTTTCAAAGGGCAGCAGGTGGATATTCTCCAGCCGGGTAAGCCGTCCTTTACCGCTTCTTTAGACGAGCTGTTCAACGAGGAGGGGGAGCCTTTGGAGGTGGCCCCCCACGCCGAAATGACAGTTTACTGGAAGACCGATCTGCCTGTGGAGGCAGGGGCCTATCTGCGGGTGAAAAAGGAGACGCGGAGCGCGTAAAGTTTTTTGGTCAAGCTTTTTTGCAAAAAAGCTTGCGAGGTGTGGAGCAGCGCTCCACGGCCTTATAAGCAAAGCGCTGCTTTGCAAAAAAGAAGTGCAGGGCCGCAGGCGCATGCGCCCGCAGGGCGATAGCCAAGGACCGGCCGGTACGCAGTAATTCTAAGGAGAAACCTACCTTGAAAAAACTGATTCTCGGCATTGCCGTGATGACCTTAGGCTCTTTGGGCGCCATTGCCCTGCTGTTCGGGACCCTTATTGCCGAGCCCACCCTCTACAACGGCGTTGGGGGATGGCTGGGCTGTTTCCTCGATAGAGGTTTGCTGGGGTTCTTCGCCGTTTTTGTGGCAGTGGCTTTGCTGGGCCTGGCCTTCGCCCTGTGGGGCGTGTTTGAAAAGAAAGACTGAGCAAAAAGACATCCAAGCCTTGGATGTCTTTTTTTCTGGTGGGGAACATATCCATTGGATAGCCCAAGAAAGGATGATCCCCATGAAAAAACTTTGGCTCTGCCTGCTTGCCCTGTTGACTGCCATCACGACAGCCCTGCCTGCTCTGTCTGTTCAGGCCGCCGGCCCGGAGATTACCGCCCCTTCCGCCGTGCTGATGGAGGCCTCCACCGGCAGGGTGCTCTTTCAGAAGGAGCCTCACCAGCAGCGGCCCTGCGCCTCTATTACAAAAGTGATGACCCTGTGCCTGGTGTTCGAGGCCATGGACAGCGGCCGGCTGTCTCTGGAGCAGGTTTTGACCACCTCGGCCCACGCCGCCTCTATGGGCGGGTCGGACATTTGGCTGGAGGAGGGGGAGACCATGTCGGTGGACGATCTTCTCAAGGCCACGGTGATTATGAGCGCCAACGACGCCGCCGTGGTGCTGGCGGAGGCGGTGGCGGGCAGCGAGGACGCCTTTGTGGAACAGATGAACCAAAAAGCGCAGCAGCTGGGTATGAACGACACGGTGTTCAAAAACTGCAACGGGTTAGATGAAGAGGGCCATGTGACCAGCGCCTATGACGTGGCGCTCATGAGCCGGGAACTGCTTCGCCACGAGAAGATCTTCGATTACACCCTCACCTGGATGGACTCCGTGCGCAACGGGGAGACCCAGCTGGTGAACACCAATAAGCTCATCCGCAGCTATACGGGTATCACCGGCCTAAAGACCGGCACCACCGGGGAGGCGGGCAGCTGCATTACCGCCACAGCCCAGCGGGAAGGGCTTTCCCTGATTGCAGTGGTGCTGGGGGCGGACACCACCGACCATCGGTTCCAAGACGCCGCCGCCCTGCTGGACTATGGGTTTGCAGGGTGGAAGGCGGTTGTGCCGGAAATGCCCGCTCTGGAGCCGGTGCCTGTCTCTCGGGGCATGGTCTCCCAGGTGCAGCCTGTGGCAGGGGAGGCTCCCCAGCTGCTGTTGGAAGCGGGCGAGACCGGCCAGGTGGAAACAGAAGTGGTCTACGAAACCCTGGCCGCTCCGGTCTGCGCAGGGGACACAGTGGGGAAAATCCGCTATACTCTCAACGGGGAGCTTCTGGCGGAGGTCCCCCTGACGGCGGAGGACGATGTGGAGGAAATGAGTTTTTTCTCCCTCTTTCGCACCTTGCTGGAGGAGATGCTCTCCCTGCAGTAGGCGGCTGTTTGTAACTTTTTTGGAAAGACTGTCCCGTTAACTTGCAAAATGCCTCAAGTTATTGTAGAATAGAAGCACAAGGCATCCATAACCCTTTCCGTTTTTGGAAAATTGGGCAAAGACCTGTGGCCCGAGGGCTCCTCTTTCAGATTGCAGAGGGCCCTGTAAGGGAAATGGAGGCCGGCTCGAGGAACAAGACTAAGGAGGTCTTTTGCAATGCCGCTGAAATTGGAAGCCGGATATTTGAAAGAATTTATCTCCCAGCATGAATACGAGGCCATGGAGCCTCAGGTAAAAACCGCCCATGAACAACTGATGCATAAAACGGGCTTGGGAAACGATTTTTTGGGATGGGTCACTCTGCCTCAGGACTATGACAAAGAGGAGTTTGCCCGCATTAAGGCTGCGGCCAAGAAGGTGCAGAGCAATTCCGATGTGTTTGTGGTCATCGGTATTGGAGGGTCCTATCTGGGCGCCCGGGCTGCCATTGAGTTTTTAAAGTCCGACAAGTACAACGACCTGCGCAAGGATACTCCCGCCATTTACTTTACGGGAAATTCCATCAGCTCCACCGCTCTGGCGGAATTGGTGGAGATTTGCGAGGGCAAGGATGTTTCCATCAATATGATTTCTAAGTCCGGCACCACCACGGAGCCTGCCATTGCGTTCCGTGTGTTCCGGGAACTTTTGGAGAAAAAGTACGGCAAGGAAGGGGCCCGGGAGCGGATTTTCTGCACCACGGACAAGGCCAAGGGAACCCTGAAGCAGCTGGCGGATAAAGAGGGCTACGAGACGTTTGTGGTGCCCGACGATGTGGGCGGCCGCTATTCCGTGCTCACCGCTGTGGGCCTGCTGCCCATTGCTGTGGCCGGGGCGGATATCGATGCTCTCATGGCAGGCGCTGCCAAAGCTATGGAGCTGTACAACACCCCCTCCCTGGAGGAGAACGACTGCTATAAGTACGCCGCTATCCGCAACATCCTGTACAACAAGGGCAAGAGCACCGAGATCATGGTCAGCTATGAGCCCTGCTACGCCATGATGAACGAGTGGTGGAAGCAGCTCTTTGGCGAGAGCGAAGGCAAGGATAACAAGGGCCTGTTCCCTGCATCTGTGATTTTCTCCACGGATCTGCACTCCCTGGGCCAGTACATTCAGGACGGCCGCCGCACCTTGTTTGAGACGGTGGTGCTCATCGATGAGCCCAAGCAGCAGATTGTGCTGGGCAACGATCCGGAAAATGTGGATGGGCTCAACTATCTGGAGGGCCGCACCATGGCCTTCATCAACGAGAAGGCCTACGAGGGCACTGTGCTGGCCCACAACGACGGCGGGGTTCCCAACGTGGTGCTGCACGTCTCCGATTTCTCGGAGGATACCCTGGGCCAGTTGATCTACTTCTTTGAAAAAGCCTGCGCCATCTCCGGCTATGTTCTGGGGGTCAATCCCTTCAACCAGCCTGGGGTGGAGAGCTATAAAAAGAATATGTTTGCCCTGTTGGGCAAGCCCGGCTATGAGGATGCCAAGGCCGAGCTGGAAAAGCGCCTGTCCCGGTAAAGGGAAACGCAGGGGCGGAATCCACAAGTTTGTTCGATCCCGCCTTTTTGGGGCGGAGTATATAAAATAAAGGAGAGTTGTAGTATGATCACTCTTTTGACTGGTAAAAAGGGCTCCGGCAAGACCAAAAAGCTCATCGACATGGCCAACGCGGCTGTGGAAAAGTCCGACGGCAACGTGGTGGTTGTGGAGAAAGGCCTGAAGCTCACCTACGATATTTCCCATTCGGCTCGTCTGATTGACATCGACTCCTACGATGTGAAGGGCGGCAAGGGCCTGTACGGCTTCCTGGCTGGCATTTGCGCCGGCAACTACGATGTCACCGACATCTTTGTGGACTCCACACTGAAGATCACCGGCTCCGGGGCCGAGGTGATGGCTCCCCTGGTGGAGGAGCTGAAGAAACTGTCCCAGGAGTCCGGCGCCAACATTGTGCTGTCTGTCTCTGCTGCGGATGAGGAAATTCCCGAGAGCGTGAAGGATTGCGTCGCCAAATAAGGTGCGCACCCCCTTTCAGCGGAAGACGGCCTTTGGGCCGTCTTTCCTGATTTTTGGCCCTTTGGAAACGCAAAAAAGCCTTGACAACGAAAGGTCCCTTTATTATAATATATCAGTACGGCATGAGGATAGGATTATGACCATTGACCTTCGAAACTACTATACAGGCAGTTGTAAAGAGCTTGCTTGGGAACTGGATCTTTCCGGTATGGAATTGGGCGGTGTCAAGCCGTTTTGTGCGCCGGTAAAGATACAGGGAGAGCTGAAGGGTTCCGCGGATTCTGTAGAATTTCGCGGCACGGCTTTTTACAGTTTGACCATGCCCTGTGACCGCTGCTTTGAAGTGGCCACACAAAACCGGGAGATGGAGTTTTTCCATGTGCTGGTGCGGGCGCTCAGCGACGAAGAGGACGACGACGGCGAATTTGTGGTGGTCCCCGACGATCAGCTGGACGCGGACCAGCTTCTCACGGAGGATATTTTGCTGGATGTGCCCAGTAAATTTCTCTGTTCCCCCGGGTGCAAAGGGCTGTGCCCTGTGTGCGGCAAGAACCTGAATCAGGGGGATTGCGGCTGTGTGCAGGAACAGGTGGATCCCAGGTTGGCGGTTTTAAAGGATTTGCTGTAAAGGGGATATTCCCTCTCAGCTGCAATCCCAGCCGGACAAGCTGTGAAAACTGGACCGCAAGGCTCCTTTCAGGGTGTTTTTGCGGCAGAATATACTCTTTGGAGAATTAAGGAGGTGCACCCATGGCAGTACCCAAGCGGAAAGTATCCAGCGCCCGTCAGAACAAGCGGCGCTCCAATGTGTGGAAGCTCCAGGCTCCCGCTCTTATGAGATGCCCCCAGTGCGGCGAGTACAAGACACCTCACAGAGTTTGCGGCAATTGTGGCTATTACAATGGCCGGGCCGTTGTGAAGAAGGAAGCGTAATTTGCAAAGGTGAGAAGGGAACGCGGGCCATGCGCTCCCTTCTTTCATTTTACCGGCTGTTTTTGCTAGAACCTGCCGGAAAAGGAGGTATGCGCCTTGGCGGTGACCATCCACGGAATTGAGCCCCGCAGCCGCGCCGAGCGGGCGGGCATCCGTCCGGGGGACGTGCTGGTATCCATCAACGGGCACGAGATCATCGATGTGCTGGACTATCGCTTTTTTGAAACGGAGCGAGAGCTGCGCCTGTCCCTCACCCGGCAGGGAGAGCCCTACCAGGTGGAGCTGGTGAAGCCCCAATACGCGGAGATCGGCCTGGAGTTTTCCACCTATTTGATGGATCAGCAGCGCTCCTGCCGGAACCAGTGCATTTTCTGTTTTATTGACCAGCTGCCCCCGGGCATGCGGGAGACGCTGTACTTTAAAGACGACGACGACCGGCTCTCCTTCCTGTTTGGCAACTACATCACGTTGACCAACATAGACGACCGCGAGGTGGACCGGATTCTGCAGATGCACATCAGCCCCATCAATGTGTCCGTGCACACCATGGACCCCCAGCTGCGGTGCACGATGATGCACAACCGGTTCGCCGGGGATTCTCTGCGCCACCTGTACCGGCTGGCGGAGGGAGGCATTCAGCTCAACTGCCAAATTGTCCTGTGTCCAGGCGTCAACGACGGAGAAGCGCTGGAGTTCACTCTGGAAGAGTTCTGGTCTTTGGGAAAGGGCCTTCTCAGCGTGGCCTGTGTGCCGGTGGGCCTCACCCGATATCGGGAGGGTCTGTATCCTTTGGAACCCTACAACCGGCAAACGGCCGGGGAGGTGCTGGACATTCTGGAGCGCTGGGGCGACAGATGGAAAGGAGAACGGGGCGCCCGCACGGTGTACGCCTCAGACGAGCTGTACCTGCTGGCCGGCCGGCCCATTCCGCCCTTGGAGTTCTACGAGGACTTTCCCCAAATCGAAAACGGCGTGGGTATGCTGCGCAATTTGCAGGACGAGTTCGATTGGGCCTTGGAGGACTTAGAGCTGCCGGACACACCCCGCCGTGTGACCATTCCCACCGGGGAGTGCGGCTTTTCGTTCCTGAACCAGCTTCTTGACGGATTGCGGGAGAAATGCCATAATATTAGTATCGGCCTGGTGCCGGTGCACAACGATTTCTTCGGCGGCACGGTGAACGTCACCGGGCTGCTTACCGGCCAGGACATTGCTAAAACCCTGCAGGGCCGCGAGTTGGGGGACCAGGTGCTTTTGGCTACCAACATGATGAAAGCCGGGGAGGATATCTTCCTGGACGACATGACCTTAGAGGAGCTTTCCGCCGCCTTGGGCGTGCCCTGCCGGCGAGTGGGCAGCACGGGAGAGGCCCTGGTGTGCGCCATTTGCGGCCTGCCGGAGCCGGAGGCCCCGGGGTTTAACCCCTACGAAGGTTCTTGGGAGCACCGGTGACGTTGCAGGGGGCAGGCCTTCGGAAATATGGGATAGGAAAAGAAACACAGGCGGGGTTCCCCGCTTTTTAGAAAGGGTTGGTGAAACTATGGCAAAGCCAATCGTGGCCATTGTGGGCCGTCCCAATGTGGGAAAGTCCACACTTTTCAATAAAATTGTGGGAAAACGCCTCTCCATTGTGGAGGACACGCCCGGCGTCACCCGGGACCGGATTTTTGGGGACGCAGAGTGGTGCGGCCGCAAATTTTCCCTGGTGGACACAGGGGGCATTGAGCCCGCCTCCAAGGATGTGATTTTGACCCAGATGCGGGAGCAGGCCCAAATCGCCATCGATTCCGCCAGCGCCATCATCTTTGTCACGGATATCCGCACAGGGGTTACCGCCACCGACGCGGATGTGGCCAACATTTTGCTGAAAAGCGGAGTGCCGGTAGTGCTGTGCGTCAACAAGTGCGACTCGGTGGGGGATCCCCCTGCGGAGTTTTACGAGTTCTACAACCTGGGCCTGGGAGATCCGGTGATGGTGTCCTCTGTTCATGGACACGGTACCGGCGATCTGCTGGACCGGATCTGCGACGTGCTCCCCGATGAGGTGGAAGAGGAGGACGAGGGAGAGATCATCAATGTGGCGGTGATCGGCAAGCCCAATGTGGGCAAGTCCTCCCTGGTGAACAAGGTGGCCGGAGAAAACCGGTGCATTGTCTCGGATATTGCCGGCACCACCCGGGATGCGGTGGACACCACCATCGAAAACAAATTCGGCACCTTCACCTTCATCGACACCGCTGGCCTGCGCCGGAAAAGCAAGGTGGAGGACGCCATTGAGCACTACAGCAACCTGCGGGCGGAAATGGCTGTGGAGCGGGCCGATGTGTGCCTGATCCTCATCGACGCCCAGGTGGGCTTTACCGAGCAGGATTCCAAAGTGGCCGGCATCGCCCACGAGGCGGGCAAGGGCTGCATCATCTGCGTCAACAAGTGGGACGCCGTGGAGAAGGACGACAAGACCATGCAGGAAATGCGGGCCAAGTTGGAAAAGGACTTCTCCTTCATGTCCTACGCGCCCATTTTGTTCATCTCCGCCAAGACCGGCCAGCGGCTGGACCGGATGTTTGAGCTGATCAAGCTGGTGGCCTCCTCCAACGCCATGCGGGTGACCACCGGCACCTTAAACGACATTCTGGCCCAGGCCACCGCCCGGGTGCAGCCTCCCACGGACAAAGGCAAGCGGCTGAAAATTTACTACATGACCCAGGCTTCTACCAAGCCCCCTACGTTCATCTGCTTCTGCAACGATCATGAGCTGTTCCATTTCTCCTACCAGCGTTATCTGGAGAACCGGATCCGGGAGACCTTCGGTCTGGAGGGCACGCCCATTCGGATGATTATCCGGGAGCGGGGAGAAAAAAGCTGAAATCAGAGTTAGGAAAGGCGGTACACTATGGGGTATGAACTATTGGCCCTGGCGCTTACTGCGCTGGCTGGCTATCTGCTGGGAAGCATCAACTGGTCCATCATTCTCACCTGGCTGTTTAAGGACCGGGAGGATATCCGGGAATTTGGTAGCGGCAATGCAGGCATGACCAATGTGCTGCGCACGGTGGGAAAAAAGGCTGCGGTGCTCACATTTGCGGGAGACTTTCTCAAATGTGTGGTGGCACTGCTGCTATCCCAGGCTTTTGTGGCGCTGTTGGCTCCGGAGTCCGTGGAGTTTTATGGGGTAGCCCGGTATGTGGCCGGGGTCGCCTGCGTGCTGGGGCATATCTTTCCCATTTACTACGGCTTTCGGGGAGGCAAAGGGGTGGTGACCTCCGCCGCGATGATCGCCTTGACCGATTGGCGGGTCTTTCTGCTGGTGCTGCTCACCTTCGCCATTGTTTTTGCGGCGAAGCGGATTGTCTCCCTGGCTTCGGTGGTCTGTGCCGCTTTGTACCCTGTGTTCACCTTTCTGTTCTTGTTTTTGGTGGAGTTTTCCGGCAGCCCCCTGGCCAACCATGGGGACCGCAGTCTGGCGTACGTGCTCTTTGCCACGGCGGCCTCTCTGTTTATTGGGCTGACAGTGGTTGTAAAGCATAAGGCCAATATCGGCCGCCTGCTTCGAGGCGAGGAAAAGCCCATCACCCTGGGGAAGGGCAAACGGTAACATAATTGGGCGGAAAAAGGGGAAAGCAGGGTTCGTGTAAAGGAAAAATCCTTTCCACAAAAAATGTCTTCCCTTCTGTCGTCTGTGTTCTCTAAGGCGTTATCCCCCGCAGAGGATGGGACGGATTGCTGTATTTCCCAAAATGGAACCGGACTTTTCTTGTAAGCTTTTGAGGAAAACGGCCCCAACTGTTCCCTGATATTGACTTTTCCCCCGGTATGTATTATTATAAATATCAGTCAAATACTAGGTTTGAGAACTCCAGTCCTATAGACTGACTTGCTTTTTTAGAAGTCGTTAGGAAGTGTAGCATGTGGAAAAATATGTGATTAAAGGCGGCTGTCGCCTGACCGGTGAAGTGAATATCAGCGGGGCGAAGAACGCTGCGGTGGCCATACTCCCCGCCGCTATTTTAGCGGAATCCCCCTGCCGCATCGAGAATCTTCCGGATATTTCCGACGTGAAGACCCTCACGTATATTCTGGAGAGCATGGGGGCCCTGGTCCATTATCCGGACCGGCACACCGTGGAAATTGATCCCCGTCCTGTGGATACCGACACGGTCTCTGCGGACATCGCCCGGCGTATCCGGGCCTCCTATTACTTTTTGGGAGCTCTTCTGGGACGCTGCCGCAACGGCGTGGTCCCTCTGCCAGGGGGATGCAACTTTGGCGTGCGGCCCATTGACCAGCATTTAAAAGGCTTTGGAGCTTTAGGCTGTCAGTACAGTTTGGACAATGGCATGATTGCCGTCTCGGCTCCCCACGATCTGCACGGCGCCAACATCTATTTGGACGTTGTGACGGTGGGAGCCACCATCAACATTATGCTTGCTGCTGTGAAGGCCCGCGGCTTGACAGTAATTGAAAATGCCGCCCGGGAACCTCACATTGTGGACTTGGCCAATTTTCTCAACACCATGGGTGCAGATATTCGGGGCGCCGGCACGGACACCATCAAGATTCATGGGGTGCAGAAGCTGCGGGGCGCCACCTATTCCATCATTCCGGACCAGATTGAGGCCGGTACCTATATGGTGGCTGCGGCAGCCACAGGCGGCGATGTGACCGTGAAGAATGTCACCCCTAAGCATTTGGAATCCATCTCTGCCAAGCTGGTGGAAATGGGCGTCACCGTGGAAGAGGGAGACGACACGGTGCGGGTGGTGTGTGACAAGCCCCTGCGCAAATGTAATGTGAAAACCATGCCCCATCCCGGTTTTCCCACGGATATGCAGCCGCAGATTACGGCGCTGCTCTCCATTGCCCATGGAACCAGCATGGTCAATGAAAGCGTGTGGGAGAGCAACCGGTTTAAATATGTGGACGAGCTCCGGCGCATGGGCGCCCAGATTACGGTGGATGGAAAAGTCGCCATTGTGGAAGGCGTGGACCATCTGAAAGGGGCCCCGGTGCGGGCGCTGGATCTTCGGGCGGGCGCGGCCATGGTGATAGCCGGTCTGGTGGCTCAAGGGACCACCGTGTTGGAAGACGTCCAGTATATTGAACGTGGTTACGAAAACATTGTGGAAAAATTGGTGGATCTGGGAGCGGACATTTACCGCCGGAAGGATCCCGAGCCGGCTATGGACAAAATCGGCTGAACGAGAGAAAAAGCAGGGGCTTGCGGCAGAGATGCGGCGGCTCCTTTTTTGTGTGGGAGGTTCCTGTATGGCCAGACTGTGCCCTTTGTTTTCCGGCAGCACGGGAAACAGCTATTACATAGGCAGCCGTACGGCCGGCGTTCTGCTGGACGCCGGCCGCAGCGCACGGCAGATGGAAGGGGCCCTGCGCCGTTGCAGGCTGGATCCCTTAGCGGTTCAAGGCATTTTCGTGACCCACGAGCATCGGGATCACATCGCCGGTGTGCGGGTGTTTGCGAAAAAGTACGGGATTCCCGTGTTTGCTTCGGCAGGCACCTTGACTGGCTGCGGCGCCGATCTGGAGCAGGTGGAGTGCCGGGTGCTGGGGGAGGCCGTAGAAGTGGCCGGGATGCAAGTGACCCCTTTTCCCACGCCCCACGATTGCCGGGAATCCGTGGGGTTCCGCATCCGCACAGCGGACGGGCGGGAGTTCGCCCTGGCTACGGATTTGGGCCGGGTGACCGACTGTGTCCGGGAGCATTTGCTGGGAGCGGAATGTGTGGTGCTGGAGTCCAACCACGACCGGGAGATGGTGCTGCAGGGGCCCTATCCCACCTATCTGAAACACCGGATCCTGTCCGGGCGGGGACACCTGTCCAACGGGGACTGCGCCCAGTTCCTGCCGGAGCTGGCCCGGTCTGGGACCCGCCGGTTTCTGTTGGCCCACGTGAGCCGGGAGAACAACACCCCGGCCCTGGCCCGGGAGACAGCTTTGGACGCCTTGACGGAGGCAGGGCTGGAAGAGGGCGTGGATTTTTGGCTGGGTGTGGCTGGCCCGGAGAACCAGGACGGGACCTCGATTCTGTTTTAGCCATAGGGGGGGCAAAGCCATGTTGGGTGTAAAGGTCGTGTGTGTGGGTAAATTGAAGGAGTCCTATTGGCGGGACGCAGTGGCGGAATACGAAAAGCGCCTGCGCCCCCTGTGCCGGTGGGAGCTGATTGAGCTGGGGGAGGCGCGGCTTCCCACAGACCCGTCTCCTGGGGAGATCGCAGGGGCCTTGGAAAAAGAGGGGGAGCAAATTCTCCGCCAAGTGTCCGGGACGGTTTTTCCCCTGTGCATTGAGGGGAAGGAACTTTCCTCTCCCGCCTTGGCAAACCGCTTGAGCAGGGCCATGCAAGCCCCCGGTTCGGTGACGTTTGTCATAGGCAGTTCGTACGGGTTAGCCCCTCAGGTGAAGGCCCTGGGGGAAGGGCTGTCCCTTTCGCCCATGACCTTTCCCCACCAGCTGGCGCGGGTGATGTTGTGCGAGCAGATTTACCGGGCCTTTCAGATTCTGGGCCATACGAAGTATCACAAATAAAGGCGGCCCATCTCACCGTATTGCAAGATACCTGTCGCCGGCGGCACGTTCCCATCTGGTCACGGCTGCTTTTTTATAGCTCTTTTCCGACCTCCTGTAACTTGCACAAGCCGCGTTCTCTTGGAACCGGCGCAACAGACAGGCAGGAGAGCAGAGAAGCCAGCAGAAGCAAACACGAAACATGGCACAATCCCCCGTTTTTCCCGCGGGGGATTTGGTCTGCCTAAAAAGGGGCGGAGATCCTTGACAAACAAAAGGAGATGTGCTACTTTGACGGCACACACCAAAATTTGGGAGGAGTGCTTATGAAGCTGGGGTTTCAAATGTCGTCTGTGACGCCGTATTTGCAAAGTGTGGAGCAGTTGCAGGCCGCTTGTGAAAAAGTCGCCCAAATGGGGTATGAGGGTGTGCAGCTCCAAGGAGTTTCCACGGACATTCCCGATGGGGAAATCGCCCGTGCCCTGCAGCAGGCCGGCCTGCGCTGTGTCGCCACCCAGGAGGACTATCCCGCTGGGTTTGGAGCAAATCCAGAGCGCTTTATCGCCCGGGCCCAGGCCTGCGGCAGCCGGTATCTCACCTGCGCGCTGCTTCCCCGGGAGGTGGATTCTCCGGAGAAGCTGCAGCGGTTTGGGGAGACCTTCGCGCAAATTGGGGAGAAGGTAAAACAAGCCGGCATGGTGTTTGCCTTTCATCCCATTGGCAGAGATTTTCAGCCCATGGACGGGGTACCGGTGTATGAGCGGCTGATGGACCTTCTGCCTCCGGAAATCCAGCTGACCTTCTGCGTGTATGCTTCCTTTGGAAGCGGCGTGAGCTATGAGCAGGTGCTGCAAAAATTTTGCGGCAGAATGGATCTGGTTCACCTCAAGGACAGCCTGCGGCTGCCCAGCGGAGAAGAACAGCTGATGCCTTTAGGAGAGGGCAGCCACGATTGGAAACCCGTTCTGGCGGCTTGCCAGGACGCGGGGGTTCAGTGGGTGTTTGCGGAGCAGGAACGGTGGAATCGGGACGCTTTTGACTGTGCCGCTGCCAGCCTGCAGTATGTGCAGAGCGTTTGGCCTCAGGGCTGAGAAAAGGGAAGAGGATCTATACAAAAACAGGGCCTGCTGCGCACCGCAGCAGGCCCTGTTCTCTAAAAGCTCAAACGTCCAATTGCATGTCCCCGTCTTTGACCCAGCCCAGCTTGCGCAGACCCAGGTTGCACACCCAGGAAAGCAGCGCCGGCAGCACAAGGCACAGCAGCACTAAGCCAGCCCAATCCAAGGGAGTGACAGCTGCTTTTAAACCGTTTGCCACGTCGTTCATCCAGCCGTCGATGACCCCGATGGGCCCCACCAGACCGCAGGTGCCCATACCGCTGGAGACCGGCGCGCCGTTCATCTCCAGGTGAAACACGCAGGTGGCCAAAGGTCCTGTGACTGCCGAAGCCAGCGTGGGAGCAATCCAGATGCGTGGGTTCCGGATAATGTTGGGCACCTGCAGCATGGAGGTGCCCAGACCCTGGGCAGCCAGACCGCCCCACCGGTTTTCCCGAAAGCTGATGACTGCAAAGCCCACCATTTGGGCGCAGCACCCGGCTACCGCAGCGCCTCCTGCCAAGCCGGTCAGTCCCAGGGCGGCGCAGATAGCCGCGCTGGAAATGGGCAATGTCAAGGCCACACCCACCAGTACAGAGACAAACATGCCCATGAAGAAGGGCTGCAAGTCCGTGGCCCACATGATCAGCTGGCCTACCGCAGCGGCGGCACCCCCAATGGGCGGGGCCAGCACATAGGCCAAAAGACAGCCGGAAAGAATGGTCACCGATGGGGTGACTAAAATGTCCACTGGGGTTTTCTTGCTCACCAGTTTGCCCAGCTCTGCGGCGATGATAGCTAGCACCAGCACCGCTAAGGGGCCCCCCTCGCCGCCTAAGGTGTTGGAGGCGCTGCCCACTGCCGCCAAAGAAAACAGCACCAGGGGCGGGGCCTTTAAAGCGTATCCAATGGCCACGGCCATGGCAGGGCCTGCCATCTCCTTGGCAAAGTTGCCGATTTCCTCCAATGCGGGTACCCCGAGCTGGGAACCCAGGGTGGAAAGGATGGTTCCGATGAGCAGCGAGGCAAAAAGCCCCTGGGCCATGGCGCTCATGGCGTCCACGAAATAGAGCTTGCCGTAGGCCTTCACTTTGTCCCAGACGCGGTTTTCCCTTTGGGGACCGGCTGCCTGGGGATGCTTTTTATGGTCCAAAACGATCTTCCCTTCTCCGAGGAGAGGGAGCGGAGAAAAACCGCGGGCGGTTCCTCACCGATCCTTCTCCGTGGTTTTTCTGTGCCGTGTCCCGCAGCCCGGCACAGGGCGTAAAAATGCGGGAATCTATGTTGGCTATGTTGCCTGGCCTGGCCGTCCGTTTTGGGCCGTGGGATCGCCTGCCGGGGGTTTCCCAACGTGGTGGTCGTCCCAGGGGATTACTGGCGGTACTGCCCGCCCAAGCCGTTTTGGTTACCGGAATATCATACCACAAAGGGGCGGAAAATGGAAGAACGGGGAAGTGTTTTCCCGGGGTATTTGCCGGGCAACAGAAAAGGACATGGAAGTTTTTCACTTGCATGTCCTCATTCTTTAAGTATAGGGCCGTTCGGAGAAGAGGTTTCCCATTCTCCTGGCTTCTCACGCAAGCGCTGCGCGCTGCTTGAAGGTGGCCTTACCAACCGCCAGCTTTTTGAAAAAAGCTGGGCAAAACTTTTTATCCGCACCGGGACAACAGAAAAGCCACAAACCCCGCCCTTGCCGCAGGCAAGAAGGCGGCATGTCCAGTCCGGTCACGGATAGGCGGCATGTCCAGTCCGGTCACGGACAGGCGGCTTGCCCGGGACGCAGCTCCTTAGATTACGCCCTGGGCCAGCATGGCATCGGCAACCTTCTGGAAGCCGGCGATGTTGGCGCCCATCACATAGTTCTTGGGATGGCCGTACTTCTCGGCGGCCTCGTCGGCGGACTTGAAGATGTTCTCCATAATCCCCTTCAGCTTCTGATCCACTTCTTCGAAAGTCCAGCTCAGGCGCTCGCTGTTCTGGGTCATCTCCAAAGCGGAGGTGGCCACGCCGCCGGCGTTGGCAGCCTTGCCGGGGGCAAACAGCACGCCGCCCTCCTGGAGGATCTTGGTGGCCTCGATGGTGGTGGGCATGTTGGCGCCTTCAGCCACAGCGATGCAGCCGTTGGCCACCAGCTGGCGGGCGTCGTCCTCCAGCAGCTCGTTCTGGGTGGCGCAGGGCAGAGCAACGTCGCACTTGACGCTCCACACGCCCCGGCCCTCGTGGTACTCGCTGTTGGGACGATAGTTCTTGTACTCGGTCAAGCGGGCGCGCTTGACTTCCTTGATCTCCTTGATAGCGGCCAGGTCAATGCCTTCGGGATCGTACACCCAGCCGGTGGAGTCGGACATGGTCACCACCTTGGCGCCCATTTGCTGTGCCTTCTGGCAAGCGTAGATGGCCACATTGCCGGCGCCGGAGATGACCACGGTCTTGCCGGCTATGTCATAGCCGTTTTTCTTCAGCATGGCGGCGGTGAAGTACAGCAGGCCGTAGCCAGTGGCCTCGGTGCGGGCCAGGGAGCCGCCGTAGGTCAGGCCCTTGCCGGTGAGCACGCCTTCAAAGGCGTTGCGGATGCGCTTGTACTGGCCAAACATATAGCCGATCTCA
>CAJFEW010000015.1 GCA_904374805.1 uncultured Neglectibacter sp. | reverse complement strand
CCAGGTGTATATCAAAGGCTGCGCCACGGAGGATTATTCCGACGTACTCGGCGCAGCCGGGTACATAGAGGAAGAACCCCTGTTGCCGGTGGTGTCGTACATGCCGCCGATGTGTGATTTAGATTACTATAGCATTTGCGCCAACCTATGGGAGGAGCGTATTCTGCGCAGATGTCCGGCCGCGCAGACGTGACGTAACACGCGGTTCATCTCATAGGGCTGTTCCCGCAGATGAAAAACCCCCGGCATTTCGCCAGGGGATCTGTAGTGTGTCTCCCTTTTAGGGGACGGCTGGATGGTTTCGGTTTTAGTGGGAGGCGTCCCCTTTTGCTGCGGTTCCAAAGAGGAAAGGCCGGGAGAAGCGCTGGTTGAAGAACTCGATCAGCGGCCCCATGAAGAAGGCGGTGATCAAGGTGCCCACCCCGGGCAGCAGGCCGGCCAGGGCTCCAATGGCTACGCAGAGCAGGTCGCAGCCGATGCGCACAAAGCGGAAGGGCCACTTGCGCTTTTCAGAGATCACAATGGGGATGGCGTCGTAGACGGACACCCCCAAATTGGAGGTCATGTACAGGGAGGAGGCAAAGCACATCACCAGCACGCCCACGGCCAAAAAGACAATCCGTCCTACCAGCCCGGGCTCAGGCCACAGGCTGTTGATGGCCCACACCGCAAAGTCCACAATGTAGCCGGTGAGGAACATGTTTACCAGAGTGGCTACCCCCATGTAACTGCGGGCGATAAACAGGTCCACCACCAGCATGACGCCGCTGAGCACCATATAATAGACCCCGTAGGAGGAGAAATCCGCAAAAAAGCGGCCCCACACCCCTTGGGCAAAGCACTGAAAGGGGTCCACTCCAAAGCTGGAGCACTTGAAAAAGCCCACAGCTAAGGCGCAGCAGACAACCCCCACGGTGGTCATGCCCACTCGTTTTTGAAAATGATCCGGTAATTTCATACCCGTCCCTCCATGGATGCCGCCCCCCGGCGGCCATCAAAACTGCTTGTAAAGGCTTAAAAAAGCAGTCCTTATTATAGCAAGGGCGCCGGGGGTTGTAAAGATTTTCCCGCGGGAAAACCGGTGCGGAAAAAATTCGCCTTGACAGAGAAAGGGGGGCTGTGCTATACTGAGTACACCTCGGAAAAGAGGTTCTTTTTTTGTGCCTGTTTTTCAGAGGGAGGCTGGGGTGTGATCCCCCAAATTTTTTCCGTATAACGGGAGGTGCCGAACCAACATGAGAGTGAAAGTCGTTCTGGCCTGCACCGAGTGCAAGCAGAGAAACTACAACACCAAGAAGAACAAGAAGAACGATCCCGACCGGCTGGAGATGAACAAGTACTGCCGGTTCTGCCGCAAGCACACCCTGCACAGGGAAACCAAGTAAGGAGCGTAGGACATGGCGGAAAATGTGAAGAAGGCTGAGAAAAAGCCTGAAAAGAAGCCCAATGGCCTTGTCCGGTTTTTCAAGCGGGTGGCCAAATTCTTCCGCGACTGCAAGGGCGAGATCAAAAAGATTGTGTGGCCTACGCCCAAGGCAACGTTTAAAAACACGGGCGTGGTGCTGGTCACCATCATTGCCGTGACGGTGCTGGTCTTTCTGCTGGACACTGTGTTCATGAACCTGCTGGGGCTCGTGATGGATGTGGCCGGCTGACGGACGATCCGGAAAGCGGAGGTAGCAGATGGCTGAAGAAGCAAAATGGTATGTGGTGCACACCTATTCCGGGTATGAGAACAAGGTTGCCTCGAACCTGGAAAAGACGGTGGAAAACCGCCAGTTGCAGGATTTGATCCAGGAGATCCGAGTGCCCACGGAAAAGGTGACGGAAATCACCGAATCCGGCAAGCGCAAGGAAGTGGAACGGAAAATTTTCCCCGGTTACGTCATTGTGAAAATGGTGATGACCGACGAGTCCTGGTACGCCGTGCGCAACATCCGCGGCTGCACCGGTTTTGTAGGACCCTCCTCCAAGCCCATCCCGCTGACGGAGGATGAGGTGGCCCGCCTGGGCATTGAACAACGGGATATTCAGGTCAGCTATAAAGTGGGAGATTCGGTCAACATTGTGGACGGGCCCCTGGAGGGGTTCGTGGGCACGGTGGAAGAGATGGATGTGGAGAAAAACCGCATTCGCGTCACCGTTTCCATGTTTGGCCGGGAGACCCCTGTGGAGCTGGAACTGGATCAGGCCGAGCTGGTGGAGTAAACCGCCTGCCGGACAAAGGAAATCTTTTTGTAAGTGAAGCGGAGATTCCGCTTGACGCAAGGGGCCCTGCCCCTGTGGGAGGTTCAGCTGAAATCTTACGCACGGCTGTGCCGCTATCCACCACGAATTTTGGAGGTGCAAACAAATGGCTCAGAAGGTTACGGGCTTTATTAAGCTCCAGATCCCTGCCGGTAAAGCGACTCCGGCGCCGCCTGTCGGCCCCGCGCTTGGCCAGCATGGTGTGAACATTATGGCTTTTACCAAGGAATTTAACGAGCGCACGAAGAACGACGTGGGCCTGATTATCCCTGTGGTGATCACGGTCTATGCCGACCGCTCTTTCACCTTTATCACCAAGACCCCCCCTGCCGCCGTGCTGATCAAGAAGGCTTGCGGCATTGAGACGGCTTCCGGTGAGCCCAACAAGAAGAAGGTCGCGAAGATCACCCGCGAGCAGGTGCAGAAGATTGCCGAGCAGAAAATGCCCGACCTCAATGCCTCCTCTGTGGAGTCCGCTATGAGCATGATCGCCGGCACTGCCCGCAGCATGGGCATCGAAGTAGTAGATTAATTCCCGGGTGGGAGGAAATCTTTGAATCCGATATTTACCACTGGAGGAAAGAGACAATGAAACACGGTAAGAAGTATGTGGAAGGTGCGAAGCTGATCGACCGCACCAAACTGTATGATACAGCAGAAGCTCTGGAAGTGTGCGTCAAGACCGGCACCGCCAAGTTTGACGAGACGGTGGAGCTCCATGTGAAGCTGGGCGTGGACGGCCGTCATGCCGACCAGCAGGTCCGCGGCGCCATCGTGCTGCCCAACGGCACCGGCAAGAGCGTGCGGGTGCTGGCCATTTGCAAGGCGGACAAGGAAGAGGAAGCCAAGGCTGCCGGCGCCGACTTTGTGGGCGGCGAGGAAATGGTGCAGAAGATCCAGTCTGAAAACTGGATGGACTTTGACGTGCTGATCACCACCCCTGACATGATGGGTCAGGTGGGCCGTCTGGGCCGTCTGCTGGGCCCCCGTGGCTTGATGCCCAACCCCAAGGCTGGCACTGTGACCCCCGACATTGGCAAGGCTGTCACCGACGCCAAAGCCGGTAAGATCGAGTACCGTCTGGACAAGACCAACATCATCCACTGCCCCATCGGCAAGGTCTCCTTCGGTGTGGAGAAGCTCCAGGAGAACTTCGACACCCTGATGGACGCCATTGTCAAGGCGAAGCCCTCTGCTGCCAAGGGCCAGTATGTGCGCTCCTGCGTGGTCAGCGCCACCATGGGCCCCGGCGTGAAGATCAACCCCGCCAAGTTTATCTGAGAGGTTGGCTTGACAAAGCGCTTTTAATGTGGTATAGTATACAAGCTGTCCGTCCAAAGACAGCAGGTTTGTAAACGGTTTTACTCCGGCCTGCCGAGGAAAGACAAGCGAACACAGTTGGTACAGGTGTGCCCTGTAACGACTGCATCTGTTTGCTGCTTACGCCTTTCCGAGGAAACCGGAAAGGCGTTTTTATTTTCACGATCCGGAGGTGAAAAGATTTGCCCAGCGAGAAGATTTTGGAACAGAAAAAGCAGCAGGTTGCACAGCTGGCTGAGGACTTTAAGAAGGCCAATGTGGGCGTGCTGGTCAACTACGAAGGCATCACGGTGGATAAGGACACCAAGCTGCGTAAGCAGCTGCGTGAGGCTGGCTGCGAGTACAAAGTGGTGAAGAACACTTTGCTCGGCCTGGCTTTCCAGGAGGCCGGTATCCAGGGCCTGGAGGAACATCTCCATGGCGCCACCGCCATCGCATACAGCGAAAATGGCTACACCGATGCCCCGAAGATCCTTTCTGACTATGCCAAGGACAACGAGAACTTCACCGTGAAGGCCGGCTTCATTGACGGGGATATGGTGGATGCCAAGAGCATCGACGACCTCGCCAAGCTGCCTCCCAAGGAGGTTCTGGTGGCCCAGGTGCTCGGTGGCTTGAACGGCCCCATCCAGGGCTTCGCCAATGTGCTCAACGGCACCATCCGCGGCTTGGTCATCGCCCTCAACGCCATTGCAGAAAAGCAGAGCGCGTAAGGGGTACGGCTGCTCCAAGCAGTTTGGGCCGGCGCCCTGTGTGCGCTTGGCCTTTGGCCGGGTCCTGTGCCCGGCAGATACAAATTCTTTTGCCAATAACTTGTAACATGGAGGTATTTCATCATGTCTGAGAAGGTTACCAATCTGATTGAAGAAGTTAAGTCCCTCACCGTTCTGGAGCTCTCCGAGCTGGTCAAGGCTCTGGAAGAGGAGTTCGGCGTGTCCGCTGCTGCTCCCGCTGCTGTGGCCGTGGCTGCTCCCGCTGCTGCTGCTCCCGCTGCTGAAGAGAAGACCGAGTTCGACGTGGTTCTGAAGAGCGCTGGCGCCAACAAGATCAACGTGATCAAGGTTGTCAAGGAGATCACCGGCCTGGGCCTGAAGGAAGCCAAGGCTCTGGTTGACGAGGCTCCCAAGACCATCAAGGAAGGCGCTTCTAAGGACGACGCTGAGTCCATCAAGACCAAGCTGACTGAGGCTGGCGCTGAGGTTGAGCTGAAGTAAGATCTTTTCACCGGATCCAAAAGAGCTTGCGGTTTTTCCGCAGGCTCTTTTTTGCGTTGACGGCGAGCATATATTTTGTGGTATTCCCCCCAAAAAGCCAGCAAATCCCCCTCTATTTTGTCTTTGATTGTGAATAGTTTGTGAACAATGGGAAATGCTGTTGCATTTCCTGCAGATGCCTGGTATAATGTAACTAATTTGTAACAGTTGTTATGATTGTGTAACCTTTTCAAGACAGTTGGGAAATGGGGAGTGGTCTTTATGAAACGGCATCCTTTTAAAAATTTACTCTCCTTTCTGTTGGCGCTTGTTTTGACAGTGACCACGGTGGGAACTTTAAGCGTAATAACCCAGGCGAAAACCGGCGCTTCGGTGGACGCCGCTGTGCCGGAGGCCGCTGCAGCGCAGCAGCTTTCCGCTACGGTAGCTGGCAGCAATGGGCCGGCCCTGTGGCTGTGTGTGGTGGGCTTCCTGGGGATCCTTTTGGTGGCTGCAGTGGGCTTGCTGCTGCTGCGCAGGTCCAGGGGGCGCATCCCCCAGGGAAAGTGTTCCTACAGCCCGCGGGCAGATCGCACCTTTTCCCGCTTGAACTGAATGCATACAAGGGTTTTCGTCCTTTCATATTTTACCTCGGAACCGGGCCGGCAAATTGCCGGCCCGGTTTTTGCGTCCTCTTTTGTGTGTTCCTTTGTTGGGAAATGTGTTATACTGAGTCCCAGAAAAGGTGCGACCAGGAGGCGTTGGCTGCAGGCGCCGAAAAATCAGAGGAGAGAAGGGGATCCTATGACACAGGGGGAAGGCAGGAAAAGGCAGGCGGGAGAGGTGGGCTTGACCATCCTAGTGGTTCTGCTTCTACACGGCCTGTTTTGGGCGTTTTCCGATTTGGATTGGGATTCTCCAAACCCATATAACAGCTACTCCAAGCAGTGTGTAGCTTGGCTCCAAGGCCGGCTGGATCTGGGGCAGGACTACCCCTGGCTGGAGCTGGCAGTTTACCAGGGAAAGTATTACGTGAGCTTTCCGCCCTTTCCCTCCTATGTGCTCCTCCCCTTTGCGGCGATTTGGGGAGAGAACACACCCGACGGCCTGGTAGCTCTGTTGTCGGTGGCAGTGGGCACAGGGTACGCCTGGGCCATAGGAACCCGCTGTTCCCTGCCGGTTTTCCAGCGGATGTTTCTGCCGGTATTCCTCTATGGGGGTACAGGGGTTTGGCAGATTACGGTGGACGGCAGCGTGTGGTTTTTGGCGCAAAACTTTGCGTTGACCCTGACCCTCATGAGCTTTTACTATGGCTTGCAGGGGCGGAGGGGGACGGCTGTGTTTTGCCTGGCCTGCGCCGTGGGGTGCCGTCCCTTTCAACTGCTGTACCTTCCGCTGGTAGGCTACCTGTTGTGGAAAAGGTTGGGAGAGGTTCCCGGGCGGCAACGGCTCCGGCAGCTCTTGTGGGACAGGTGGTGGGTGTATCTGCCGGGGCTGCTGCTGGGGATCTCCTATATGGCGCTCAATGTCCTGCGCTTTGGCGATCCCTTTGAGTTTGGTCACAATTACCTGCCGGAGTTTGTCCACAGTTCGGAAGGACAGTTCAGCCTGTCCTACGTGGGACAGAACGTGTCCTCCCTGTTTCGCCTTCCCGCTTGGAACACGGAGACAGGCGTGGTGGAATTTCCCTATTTTAACGGGATGCACATCTTTTTGAGCTTTCCTATAGTGCTGTGGTACCTCTACCGGCTGGCCGCCGTGGGAAGAGGGTGGCTGTCTCCTATGGCAGGGGGAAGAGCTTTACATCTTATGGCGGGGTGCTTGCTGCTCGTTCATCTTTTTTGTATTCTCTGCCACAAAACCATGGGTGGGTATCACTTTGGAAACCGGTACCTGGCGGATTTGCTGCCCGGTTTGTTCCTTTCCCTGGCGGCTCTGCCCCAAAGCCAGCTGTCCCGAAAAGGGGAGTTGTTCCAGATCAGCGAGGGGGTTTTCCTGCAGGGGCTGTTTCTTGTGGGGCTTCTGGTGAACTTTTGCGGGGTGCTGGTCTACTATGGCACGTGGGAGCTGTGAAACCTTGAGACCGAAAAAAGTGGAGGAAAGCGCTTTCTTTAGCTGGAGGAAAGAGAATTCCCTTCTGGAAGCAGACTATATTGTGAAGTATTTCTGTAAGTAAAAAAGTAGACAAGCCCCTTGACAAACGGGGGCCTTTGCGATATTCTTGTCGTAAAGAAGTGTAAGAAATACAAATATTCTAGTACATCTTACCAAAGACAGATAAAAAATACGCAGGAACGTTGCCCGGCTGGAGTAATTCTTGGAGTGAGGAGGTTGTGTCGTGGACAGAGTTTCCTTGACAAAACGAGAAGAAGAGCTGATGAGTTTCCTCTGGGATTTTGGAGAGCCGTTGACCGTACGAGCCATGCTGGACTTCTGTCCGAAACGGACATGGAGCGACAACTATCTAAATGTGATGATCCGCTCTTTAGAGAAGAAAGGGGCCATTGAGGCTTGCGATATGATGCGGTACAGCAGACAGTATGCCCGGGCGTTCCGCCCTGTTTTAGGATGGGAGGAGTATTACATTTACATGGCGGTCAACCACGGGGCGGACGCAGCCCTTCTTGCGCAGGCGGCGGTGGCGTTTGTCCTGAGAGAAAAGCCGGAGAATATGGACCAATTGCTCCAAGAGTTGGAGAAAGTTCTGGAGGAATACAGGAAAAATGGATGAGAAAAAGGGCTGCCGCAGTTTTGCGGCAGCCCTTTCGTTTCTCAGTTGTAGGCAAAATAGCAAATTTCCCCACGATGCAGGAGAGGATAAATGTGCTTCGGAACGCACAGGTTGGAAGGTTTTGGGGACCGGTCTGGAGGAAACGCTTTTAGGGGGTGATTTGGCCGGACCGCAGCCGCTCCCACTTGCGGTAGTCCAAGGGCCTGCACCCAAACACCTTGTGAAACTGCTTGATAAAGTAGCTGGAACTGGAAAACCCCACCGTGAAGGCGATGTCTGTCACCGAGCGGTCTGTTTCCACCAGGAGCTTGGCGGCCTTTTTCATGCGGTAGGAGTTCACATATTCAATGGGGGTAGCCCGCAGGTAATCCTTAAAAAGGTGAAGGCAGGTGCTCTTGCTGATAAATCCCACCCGGGCCAAATCCTCCAGAGTAATGCGCTCTGTATAATTCCGGTGCACATATTCGAGCATGGCCTTCAAGGTAAACAGCTTTTGAATGGGCAGCTCGGTGGTCTCCACCGGATTGTGGGTGTAGAGAATGTCCCAGAGGCGAAACAGCAGGCTCTGCATGCGCAAAGGGGCCGCCGAGATTTTTCGCACCCGATACAGCTCCACCAGGCAGTCTAAAATCTCCTTGTGCCAGGCGTTGCTCTCCCGCAGGACAAAATAGGGGAGCGCCGCCTTGTTGAGCAGAGGATCCACATAGGAGACCTCCACTTGGCTGGTGACGCATAAGAGCATGGGGTGGAAGAGAAGGGACAAACAGGAGGAGTCGTCCGGTTTGTCCTCGGCCTTTTCACTCTCTTTCCCCGTTCCACGGTTGAGGGACGTGATGTGATGAACCTGCCGGGCGTTGATGAATATTCCTTCCCCGGGGCGCAGCTGTACGGGAATGCCGTCTAAAAGGAAAATCACCTCGCCACTGAGCACGTAGTTAAATTCTAGGTCGTCGTGCCAATGGGGCACATCGGCCAGTTCCTGCAGCAGGGGTTGTTCCAGCCAGCGAATGCGGATGGGATAATCGTCAAAGTCGTAGGAGACAATTTCAGAACCGTCTTCGCGAATAGGCAGGGAAGACATGGGAAAAATCCCCCTTCATAAAATGCGATATTGTCTTATTTTCTCACGATATAGTGGCATGAATCCACCCTCAATTGTGATAACATTATAGCGACTTTGCCCAATTTGTCAAGGGATAGACGCCCTGGAAAAGTCTGCAAAAGGACCGTAATAAAGGAGAGAGCACCATGAAAGAGCACGTGCAAAATGCCCAGGTGCGCAAAGCAACTCGCTCCCGGGAAAAACGGGAGCTGGAAGATAAAATGCAAATTGGACGTCACCTTCGTCAATTGCGCTTGGAGCACAACTTGACCCAAGAACAGGTGGCCTCCCAACTTTCCTTGAATCGGACAGCGTACACACATTATGAGAGCGGCGTCAGTCTGCCGGATATCTTGACCTTGTTTCGGCTTTGTGACATTTGTGCAATGAAGCCGGAGGAAATGATCCGATTGTTAACTTCTGCGCAAGAATGAAAAATCTATGAAAAGGGAAGTTCGGCTGTTAAAAAACGGCGTGAGCTTCTTCTTTTTTCACAATTTCAAGAGTGATCCGCAAATTTGTTATAAGAAATAACGGTTAAAACGAAAACGATATAGTGCAATTTCGTGACGATATTGTGCTATACGATTTGCTCAAAATGACGTATTCTTAGGTAAGTAGAGGGAATTAATAGGCAATAATCACAAAAGCGACGAAACCCGATTGCTCAGCTCGATTTGTCCGTTCTCTCTCATTATCATTATTTTGGGGTGAATTTACCCCATTTCAAGGAGGATGCACGTTATGAACAAATGGCGCAAGCTGACAGCTGTTATGCTTGTCTTGGCCTTGGTTTTGTCTATGGCGGCGTGCGGCGGCGACACAACTAGCAGCACCGCTTCTACTGCCAGCGACACTTCTGCGACCAGCAGCACCGCCGACGACACCAGCGATACCGGAAGCGAGACTTCCGAGACCGCTGACGACACTTCTTCTACTGCTGAGACCGAGGGCACTGGGGCCGACATGACCTCTTACCCCCGCGAGGAATCTCTGTATCAGTCCGGTCAGCAGTGGGCCACTCCCGTGTCCAACAACCCCATGGCTGCCAACAGCAACTTTGCCGCTATGGGTCAGAATGACACCGGCGCTCGTGAGCTGGTTTGGGAGACCCTGTACATGTACAACGTGGCCGATGGCAAGAACTACCCCTTGCTGGCTGACGGCGACTGGCAGTGGAACGAGGACCAGACCGTTCTGACTGTGAAGCTGAAGGAAGTTGCTCACTGGAGCGACGGCACCCCCTTCACCGCAGCAGACGTGGAGGCCACTTGGGACGCTCATGTGAACTACGAGAGCACCACGGGTGTGGCTTACAGCCCCTATGTTGCTGACGTGGTGGCCGTGGACGACTACACTGTGGAGTTCCAGGTCAACACCGAGAACAAGAACCTGATGAAGTTCTTGGAGCTGCCCCCCAAGATGTACATCATGCAGAAGGCTTACCTGGATTCCCTGATTGAGTCCACTGGCGGCGACGCCACTGCTATGAAGAACGAACTCATGTGGGACGCTCCCACCACTGCTCCCTATCGTGTTCTGGAGCACAACGACCAGAAGTGGGTTCTGGAGCGGGATGACAACTACTGGGGCCAGGACGAGTCCATGTGGGGCAAGCTGCCTGTGCCGAGATACATCATCCACAACATCTACTCCAGCAACGATGTGGCCATTCAGGCTCAGCAGGCTGGCGAAGTAGACGTTTCCCAGACCTACACCGCTAACGTGGAATCCCTGTGGGAGGATCAGGGTCTGCCCATCTCCACTTACATGGAGAATCCCCCCTACAACGATGCCGGCGTGATCCCCACCGTGCTGTTCAATGTGCAGCGTCCGGGCCTGGATCAGGTGGAAGTGCGCAAGGCCATCGCTATGGCTACCGACTATGACCAGATTATTGAATCTGCTATGACCGGTCAGTCCCCCACCTTCGATGAATATCCCCGCTCCCTGTTCAACTGGTCCGAAGCTCAGCAGAGCATGATTCTGGATCCCGAAGCTCTGGCTCCCCTGCAGTGGGAAGGCAACGATGCGGAAGGCGCCAACGCCCTGCTGGACGAGGCTGGCATCGTGGATACCAACGGCGACGGCAACCGCGAGTACAATGGCGAAGAGCTCTCCTTCAAGGTGGAGTGCCCCACCGGCTGGTCTGACTACGAAGCTGCTCTGCAGATCGTGCAGGAGGCTGGCAAGGCTATCGGCATCCAGATCGAGACCTACTTCCCCGAGGCCGCTCAGTATACCGACGACCTGCAGGCTGGCAACTTTGACATCTCCCTGACCTCTTACGGCGGCACTCCCTACGGTGTGTTCTACTTCTACATGTATGGCTTTGGCGGCGAGTTCCCCGAGACCTTGACCACCAACCAGGGCCGCTGGTACAACGAAGAGGCAGACCAGCTGCTGGAAGAGCTGTCCAACACCACGGATGAGACCCGTCAGAAGGAAATTTATCAGCGTCTCAATGAGATCTATCTGACCGAAGTTCCCAGCTATGGTGTTATGTACCGTCCTTACCAGTTCATGGTGTGCAATGAGAGCGTGTGGACCAACTTCCCCAACGAGAACGATGGTTCCGATCCCAAGATTCCTGCCATGATGTGCACCGACGGTTACGGCGTTGCTGCTCTGTACAACCTGGAGCTGGTGAACGGCTGATCGTAAATTTTGGAGGAGTTTGAGAATCGTACTCCCTGTGCTAGGGAATGGGGAACGTGAAATATAGGACGTTCCCGCGCGAAGGGAAAATGGGACTTTCTGCTTCGCGCAGTGCTAAGTGAGGAGCGGGTCCGGCGGCTGTGGCCATCTGGCGCGACCGCCGGGCCCGTTTATATTTTAGAAGTCTGAAAGAGAGAGGTGAGCTTCATTGAAAGGCATGATGAAGTATTACGGCCAAAAGGTGATCTGGTATGTTGCCACCCTGATAGTCGCCGTGTTCCTGAACTTCCTGCTCCCTCGCCTGATGCCCGGCAACCCTGTGGATATGCTGGTCAACCAGGCCCTGACAGGAAGTACAGACCCCGGCGTGCGTGAACAGGTGGTACAGCAGTACACAGAGCAGTTCGGCCTGGACAAGTCGTTGCCCGAACAGTTCCTGACCTACGTGGGTAACCTGCTCCAGGGCGATCTGGGTATGAGTATCTCCCAGTATCCCCGCACCGTAAACGAAATCATCGGTTCCGCCATCATCTGGACCCTGGCTCTGCAGATCCCCGCTATTATTGTAGGGTGGATTTTGGGCAACGGCTTGGGCGCCTTGGCGGCTTATCTGCGCGGCGGCGTGGATAAAGTGGTTCTGCCTGTGTTCATGTTCATCAGCAACTTCCCGGCGTTTGGTCTGGGCATGGTCTTCCTGTGGCTGTTCGCTTCCCAGCTCCACTGGTTCCCGGTGGGCGGCGGTTATGCGGCGGACATGGTTCCCAATTTCAGTTGGGACTTCGTCCTATCTGTTCTGGACCACTACAGGCTGCCGTTCATCACCATGGTGCTGATCGCCATTGGCGGCCAGGCAATTGGTATGCGGTCCATGTCCATTTACGAGTTGAACGCGGATTATGTGAAATACAGCCGCTTCCTGGGCATTCGTGACCTGACCATCGTCCGCTACGTGTTCCGCAACGCCATGCTGCCCCAGGTCACTGGTTTGGCTCTGTCTCTGGGCACGATGGTGGGCGGCAACTTGGTGGCTGAGATGGTGTTCAGCTACCCCGGCATCGGCACAACGTTGTTTGACGCCATCAGTGGCCGTGACTATCCTCTTCTTTCCGGTTGTACGCTGATCATCACCATCATGGTGCTGATTGCCAACCTGGTGGTGGAGATCCTCTACGGCGTGATCGATCCTCGTGTCAAAGCGACACAGCAGGATAGCTGAAAGGAGGCGTACAGATGTTACATCAAATCAAACAGGTTTTTCACTCGCCCAAATTTGTTGCGGGATTTGTGATTTTCGTATTTCTGCTTTTGTTCTCCATTTTGTATCCCATCTTCTCACCCTATGGTCCCATGGAGATGGTGGGCAACATCTTCTACGCTCCCGGCACCTACGTGTCGGTAGTGGATACGGCCCAGAGCTCTGAAAAGGTCACCATGAATGTGGATACGGCCCAGGCAACTCTGGACGCCACCTTGACCGACGACACGCGCAACAAGATGAAGACTTGGCTGGTAAACCAGGCTGGTATTGCCGAGTCCGACATCGACATCGAAGATACGGAAACCCTGATCAGCCTCTGGAACGAGAACTACGATCCGGAGCTCTCCACGGGAATGATCACGGCTGATAAGCGTGCTTACGAACGGCTGAACACCCAGATCCAGACCCTGGAGGAGAGCGGTGGCATCATTCTGGCCACTGAGGACGAAGAGGGCAATCTGGAAGTTTCCGAAGAGGTTGACGGACAGCAGTTCGTCAACGTCAACGATGTGACCAACAAGGTTGCGTTCCCTCTGGGCACCGATAACTTCGGCGCCGACGTGATGACCAAGCTGGCTTCCTCCATTGGCGTTTCTCTGCGCATCGGCCTGCTGGCTGGCCTGATTGCCACAGCCATCGGCCTGGTGATTGGTCTGCTGTCTGGTTATCTGGGCGGCTGGGTGGACAACCTGCTGGTGTTCATCACCAACCTGTTCACCGTTATCCCCAGCTTCGTTATTTTGATTTTGATCGCCAACAGCGTGGGCCAGGCTGCTCGCGGCCCCATGATGGTGGCATTGATCATCGGATGCACCGGCTGGCCTTGGACCGCTCGTTCCGTTCGTTCCCAGGTGCTGTCTCTGCGTAACCGGGATCACGTGAACCTGTCCAAGCTTTCTGGCCACAGCCTGCCCCGCATCGTTGCGGTGGACATTCTGCCCTATCTGGCTTCCTATGTGGTGATGGCTATGATTCTGCAGATCTCTTCCGGCATTCTGTCGGAGGCACAGCTGTCCATGCTGGGCCTTGGGCCCTCCACGGCAGAGGCCACTACTCTGGGCCTGATGATGAACTGGGCGCAGAAGTTTGGCGCACTCACTTCCATGTCCTGGTGGGCATTTATTCCAGTGATCATTTCGATTGCACTGATCACGTTCTCGCTGAACCTGATGAATACCGGTCTGGACCAGGTGTTCAATCCGCAGCTGCGTGATAGCTGAGAAGGGGGTAGCGATTATGGCAAAGTACATGCTTGAAGTCAACAAGCTGAAGACAAAGTATGTCACCCGTTTAAAGGAAGACGTGTACGCGGTGGACGGGGTTTCTCTGAAAATTGAAGAGGGCAAGTCCCTGGGTATTGCCGGCGAGTCCGGCTGCGGCAAGTCCACGTTGGCGCTGAGCCTGATGGGCTACTATTTCGCCCCGCTGCACTACATCAGCGGTGACATCATCATCGATGGGGTAAACATTTCCGGTATGAAGCCGGATAAAATTCGCAAGAACATCCTGGGCAATGAGATCGCCTACATTCCCCAGGCAGCTATGAACGCGCTGAATCCCACCCAGAAGATCATCCGCTTTATTGAGGACGTGATTCATGTCCACGATAAGAGCATGTCCAAAAAGGACATCTACGATATGGCGGTGGAGCGGTTCCGCATTCTGGGCCTGCCTCCCGAAGTGCTGCAGAAGCACGCGGTGGAGCTGTCCGGCGGTATGAAACAGCGTACGGTTATCGCCATTTCCACCATCCTCTCCCCCAAGGTTTTGATCGCCGACGAGCCCTCTTCGGCTCTGGACGTGACCAGCCAGAAGATGGTTATTAAGATGATGCGGGAGCTGATGGAAAAAGGCTTTATCAAGTCCATGATCTTTATCACCCACGAGTTACCCTTGCTGTACAACGTGACCGACGATATCATGGTCATGTACGCAGGTCAGATTGTGGAAAAGGGCACGGCCAAAGAGATGGTGTTCGATCCGGTGCACCCCTATTCTAAGGGCCTGATGGGCTCCATCATTGTGCCGGAAGAGGGCACCCGGGATATCAAGCTGGAAGCTATTCCCGGCACGCCGCCCAACTTGAAGCATCCTCCTGCTGGATGCCGGTTCGCTCCCCGGTGTAAGTACGCCAAGCCGGAGTGCAAACTCTTTGAAATTCCGGAGAAGGATTTTGATAATGAGCGGATGTACCGCTGCATTTACGATGTGGACTACCTGAAGGAGGTGTACGGAAGAAATGGCTGAACTGGGTAAATCCGTATTGAAAGGCGAAGGCATCACCAAGGTATTCGGCTACGGCAAAACAAGAACTGTGGCAGTGGACCATGTGGACTTCGACTTCCGGGAAGGCGAGGTCATCTCCATTGTAGGTGAGTCCGGTTCTGGTAAAACCACCATTGCCCGTATGATTCTGGGTTTGATCGGTATCACAGAGGGCAGTTTGGAGTTTAACGGCCAGCCTCGGGACATTTCCTCCGGCAAGAAGCGGAAGGAGTATTGGAAGAATATCCAGGCCGTGTTCCAGGATCCCTTCTCCTCCTTCAATATGTTCAACAAGATCGACGATCTGCTGCTGGATTGCATCAACATGACCGGCGGCAAGCATCTTCCCAAGGAGAAAAAGGACGAGCTCATGACCGAGGCCTGCTCCTTCGTGAACCTGAAGTACGCGGAGCTGACCAACAAGTATCCCTTCGAGCTGTCCGGCGGCCAGATGCAGCGTTTGATGATCGCTCGGATCTTCCTGCTGAAGCCGAAGATCCTGATCGCCGACGAGCCCACCTCCATGGTGGACGCCTGCTCTCGTGCCACCATTCTGGATATGCTGCTGAAGCTGCGGGATGAGATCAACATGACCATCATCTTCATTACCCACGACATCGGCCTGGCCTACTATGTGTCCGACACGGTCTACATTATGGAGCACGGCAAGTTTGTGGAAGCAGGTTCTGCGGAAGATGTGATCATCCATCCCCAGGCTACGTACACACGGCGCCTGATCAGCGACGTGCCCAAGATCTATGGAGAGTGGGACCTTTCCACAGTGGGCGACTGAGTTTGCAGCTAGATCTGATAAACCAGTGAAAAAATCCCCCGTCTTCGTGACGGGGGATTTTTTGGTGTTTGTCGGTGAGGGAGACTTTCCAGTTTTGCCAGACCGACTTGCCCGCAGAGATGGCAAAGGGTTTGCTTATGATTGTTCCAGACGGCGGAACCAGTGAACTAAGTAAATCAGGGAGGGGATCAAACCAAGCACCCAGCCGGTGGGCGCCGCGAACCAAATGCCGATGTAGCCTACAGCCAAAGGCAGGAGCACGGACACCCCGATTTTGCACACAAGCTCCACCACGCTGGAGACCAGAGCTACCCGCACTTTGCCCATGCCCCGCAGGGCGGAATTTACGGTCCAGATGGCTCCCAAAGCCCAGAAGAAGCAGGCCTCCACCCGGATCATGTCCACGGCGCCCTCTAACACTGCAGCCGCATTTTCCTCCAGGAACAGGCGGGCAATGGGCTGGGCAAACAGGAGCATCACCAAGGTGGAGAGCAGCGAGAGCCCTACAATCAGGAGAAGCCCCTTTTTCAGCCCCTCTCGAATGCGGCCGTAGAGTTTGGCCCCGTAGTTCTGCCCGGCGTACACGGAGAAGGAAAAGGCCACGTTGGAGAAAGAGAGGGTGGCCAGCTGCTCCACCTTGCTGCCAATGGTGTAGGCCGCCACAATGTCGGAGCCGAAGGAGTTGATCACGGCGGTGATCACAAACATGCCAATGCCCAGCACCAGGCTTTGAAAGCACATGGGCAGGCCAATGTGCAAGTACTCTCCCATAATGGACCGGTCAAACCGGAAGGCTTCCCGGTCAGGCCGCAGGCGGGGGTGGCGCCGGAGCATGTAGAGCACGCAGAGCACAGCGGAGACTGCCTGGGCCAGCACAGTGGCGATGGCCACGCCGGGCACGCCTCCTTGAAAGGCCAGTACAAACACCAGGTCCAACCCCACGTTGAGCAAGCAGCAGAGAATGAGGAAATACAGAGGGGTGCGGGAATCTCCAATGGCCCGCAGCACGGCGGAAACTCCATTGTAGGCCGTCAAGGCCACAGAGAGGCCTCCGGTAATCTGCACGTAGGCCACTGCGTCCTGCAGGATGTTTGCCGGCGTTCCCAAAAACTGCAAAAAGGGGCGGGCCCCAAAAAAGGCCAGAAGTCCCAGCACCAGACTGCCCAGCAGCACCAGGTAAGCCGCGTGGCTGACACAGCGCTTGAGCCGCTCCTCCTGGCCGGCGCCCTCCGCCTGGGAGATCACCACGGAGACCGCGTTGGTCAGGCCCTGTCCCAGCATCAGCAGCAAGGAAGTGGTGGAGCTGGTGGCCCCAATGGCAGCCAGGGCTTCCACGCTGACAAACCGGCCCACCACCACGGTGTCGGTCATGTTGTACATGAGTTGGAACACGCTACCAATGAGCATGGGGATTGCGAAGAGGATCAGCAGCTTCGCCGGTTCTCCTTGGGTCATGTCCAAACTTTTGCCTTTCTTTTTCACGGTAGTCACAAACATCTTCCTCTCCCTGGTTTTTCCACACTATTATAGTCAATGGTGAAAAAAGATGTCAATAGTCCGGGGTGGGGAAAGGTGCGCCGGTGGGGAATTCGAGGAAAACCTGAGGCCCCGCCTTGACTTTGCCGAGGCCCTGTGCTACAATATTTCCCGATAAGTAGAGCGAAAAGGCTGTGACGGAGACAGGCGGACGCGTCCCTTGCTGCAGAGAGCCAGCGGTTGGTGGGAGCTGGTGTGAAGGAATGTGTGCCGCATCCCTCCTGAGCCGCGAACCCAAAGGGAATTCCCCAGTAGGTACAGCCGGCTCCCCGCCGTTACCGGGGCGCGTATTGTTGGATATGCCGGAATGGGTGGTAATCAGCGAAGCCAAGCCTTCGTCCCGTTTGCGCGGGATGGGGCTTTTTTGTTTTTTGAGGCAATTCCGGTGCGCACAGACCAGAGAAAGGATGGCTGCCATGAGTATGTACAAGGAAGTCTCCACAAATCTGAATTTTGTGGAGCGGGAGCAGGAGACAGAAAAGTTCTGGGAAGAGAACCACATCTTTGAAAAGAGCATGGAGGAGCGTCAGGGAGATAAGGCCTACGTCTTTTACGACGGCCCTCCCACCGCCAATGGCAAACCCCATATTGGCCACTTGCAGACCCGGGCCTTTAAGGACCTGTTCCCCCGGTTCCACACCATGAAGGGGGAGATGGTGCCCCGCAAGGCCGGCTGGGACACCCATGGCCTCCCTGTGGAGCTGGAAGTGGAAAAGCTGCTGCACATCAACGGCAAGGACCAGATCGAGGCCTACGGCATTGCCCCCTTCATTGAAAAGTGCAAGGAGAGCGTGTGGAAGTACAAGGGCCTGTGGGAGGATTTCTCCAAGGACGTGGGCTTCTGGGCCGACATGGAACACCCCTATGTCACCTACGACAACAACTTTATTGAGAGCGAGTGGTGGGCCCTCAAGCAGATTTGGGACAAGGGCCTGCTGTACAAGGGCTTTAAGATTGTGCCCTACTGCCCCCGCTGCGGCACGCCTTTGTCCTCCCACGAAGTGGCCCAGGGCTACAAGGACGTGAAGGAGCGCTCCGCCATTGCCAAGTTCCAGGTAAAGGGAGAGGACGCGTTCATCCTTGCCTGGACCACCACCCCCTGGACCCTGCCCTCCAATGTGGCCTTGTGTGTCAACGCCGCCGAGGACTACGTGAAGGTAGAGAGCAAGGGGGAGACCTACTACCTGGCTGCCGCCCTGTGTGACACCGTTCTGGGCGAGGGTGAGTACACCGTTCTGGAGACCTACAAGGGCGCCGATTTAGAGGGCAAGGAGTACGAGCCTCTGTTTGACTTTGTCAGCCCCAAGGAGAAGTGCTGGTATGTGGTGTGCGACGACTATGTCACCTTGACCGACGGTACCGGCGTGGTGCACATTGCCCCTGCCTTTGGTGAAGACGACGCCAAGGTGGGCCGCAAGTACGGCCTGCCCCTGGTGCAGCTGGTGGACGGCAAGGGCCAGATGACCCCTGAGACCAAGTGGCCCGGAGTCTTCTGCAAAGACGCCGACAAGGAAATCTTAAAGGACTTGGAGGAGCGGGGCCTGTTGTTTGCCGCGCCCAAGTTCGAGCACAGCTATCCCTTCTGCTGGCGCTGCGATACGCCCTTGATCTACTACGCCCGGGAGTCCTGGTACATCAAGATGACCGACGTGAAGGAGCAGCTCATTGCCAACAACAATATGGTGAAATGGTTCCCGGAGAGCATTGGCAAGGGCCGCTTCGGGGACTGGCTGGAAAACGTCCAGGATTGGGCCGTCAGCCGGAACCGCTACTGGGGCACGCCTTTGAACATTTGGGAGTGTTCCTGCGGCCACCGGCACGCTGTGGGCAGCATTCAGGAGCTGAAAGAACTGTCCTCCAACTGCCCGGATAACATTGAGCTGCACCGGCCCTACGTGGACCAGGTCACCATCCCCTGTCCCCACTGCGGCGGGGAGATGCACCGGGTGCCCGAGGTGATCGACTGCTGGTTTGACTCCGGCTCCATGCCCTTCGCCCAGCATCACTATCCCTTTGAAAACAAGGACCTCTTCGAGAGTCAGTTCCCCGCAGACTTTATCTCCGAAGCGGTGGACCAAACCCGAGGCTGGTTCTATTCCCTGCTGGCCATCTCCACTCTGCTCTTCAACAAGGCCCCCTTTAAGAACGTGCTGGTTCAGGGCTTGGTGCAGGATGAAAACGGCCAGAAAATGAGCAAATCCAAGGGCAACGCCGTGGATCCCATGGAGGCCCTGCAAAAGTTTGGGGCCGATCCCCTGCGGTGGTACTTCTACACCAACTCTGCTCCCTGGCTGCCCAGCCGGTTCCATGAGAAGGCGGTCATTGAGGGCCAGAAGAAGTTCTTCTCCACCCTGTGGAACACCTATGCCTTCTATGTGATGTACGCCAATATTGGGGAGGGCTTTGACCCCACCCGTTATCAGCTGGCGGAGTGCGCCTTGACCGTCATGGACAAGTGGCTGCTCTCTCGGCTGAACACCGCCGTTAAGACAGTGGACGACAACCTCTCCGCCTATAAAGTGCCGGAAGCCGCCCGGGCTCTCCAGGATTTTGTGGATGAGATGAGCAACTGGTACGTGCGCCGCAGCCGGGCTCGGTTCTGGGTGCAGGGGGAGACGGAGGATAAGACCGCTGCCTTTATGACCCTGTACACCGCTTTGGTGACCACAGCCCAAATGGCTGCGCCTATGGTGCCGTTTATCAGCGAGGAGATCTACCAGAACTTGGTGTGCTCTGTGAACCCGTCCGCTCCCGAGAGCGTCCACCTGTGCCGGTACCCTGCCTATGAGGAGAGCCGTGTGGACAAGCAGCTGGAGGCCCACATGGACGAAGTGCTGCGCATCGTCACGCTGGGCCGGGCTGCCCGGAATCTGTGCGGCCGGAAAAACCGCCAGCCTCTCCAGGCCCTGTACACCAACGCCAACGCAGACC
The DNA here is from genome assembly GCA_904374805.1 of uncultured Neglectibacter sp. Taxonomy (GTDB): domain Bacteria; phylum Bacillota; class Clostridia; order Oscillospirales; family Acutalibacteraceae; genus Acutalibacter; species Acutalibacter pullicola. Next base: position 13,027 of record CAJFEW010000015.1, on the reverse strand, counting down.
TGAGCGGCCTGTACCAGGCCATCATCCAGGAAGAGCTGAATGTGAAAGAACTCCATTTCTTGGAGGATATGTCCCAGTTTACCGATTACACCTTTAAGCCCCAGCTGAAGCTGCTGGGCAAAAAACTGGGCAAGCGCCTGGGCGCTGTGCGCCAGGCCCTCCAGGAGCTGGACGGCTCTGCCGCCAAGAAAGAGCTGGACGCCACCGGCCTGCTGAAGCTGTCCCTGCCCGATGGGGAAGTGGAGCTCACCGCCGAGGAGCTGCTGATCGAGACCGCCCAGAAGGAGGGCTACACCTCTCTGGCAGACCGGGGCCTCACCGTGGTGCTGGACACCACCCTCAACGACGCCCTGATCGAAGAGGGCTTTGTGCGGGAGATTGTCAGCAAGCTGCAATCCATGCGTAAGGACGCGGGCTTTAACGTGACCGACCACATTGTGGTGTACCAGCAGGGCAGCGAGAAAATTGCCCAGGTGCTGGAAAAGAATCAAGGTTCCATTCTCTCGGATGTATTGGGAGACGCCCTCCACCTGGATGCCCTGGACGGCTACACCGCCCAGTGGGATGTAAACGGGGAGCAGACTTCCTTCGGTGTGAAGCGGGTGTAAGCCACCGGAACAGTCCGACAGAGTACAGCTAGAAAGAGCGAGGGCTGCCCTTAGAGGCAGCCCTTTCTTTGTGGGTTTCTTTTTTGAAGAGGCAAAGAGCTTTTTTGCTGCATTGCGATGCAGCGTGCGCTTTTGCTTGGAGAACCGTTCATTCTTTCTGGAAAGAAAGAACTTTTCCCTGGTTTCGGCACATGAAGCGCCTTTGCTTGAGGAAGGATCTTTCTTTCGTAAAAGAAAGATCCTTTTTCCCGGGTTTCGGCACACGAAGTGCCTATGTGGAGGGAGACACGTGGGCGCGCTGTGCAGGTTTTCTCCAGCACCAGGTGAGAAAATGTGAAAAGTGCTTGAAAATTCTCGAGAGCTCTCTTATAATACGGGTGAATCTTCCAGGCTGTCAGGCCGGGAGCAAAGGGAGAGTTGATTTGTATGTATCACGGAATGACCAATCACATGGGAAACCTGTACCTCCTTTCGGGGAGTGTTTCCCGTTCCATCAGCCCAGAGAATTTCACCGGAGCCAAGGGCGGCGGCGCCCTGTGCGAGCTGGAGGACGGCTCCGCCAAGTGGGCCGCCCGGGATCTGGGCAAGGGCTGGAAAGTAAATCCCTACATTCGGGTGGCGCCGGGGGAAACTTTTGAGATCGCCAACATACAGGGGTCGGGGGCCATTCAGCACATTTGGATGACTCCCACAGGGAAGTGGCGGGACACCATCCTGCGCATGTACTGGGACGGCCAGGAAGCCCCCTCTGTAGAGTGTCCGGTGGGAGATTTCTTCTGCTGCGGCTGGCAGGAGTATCACCAGATCTCCTCTTTGGCGGTGTGCGTCAACCCAGGCAGCGCCTTCAACTGCTATTGGACCATGCCCTTCCGCCAGCAGTGCCGGATCACCCTGGAGAACCGCGGGGAGGAAGAGGTGGTATACTACTACCAGATTGATTACACGTTGGGAGAGGTGCCCGAAGATGCAGCCTACTTCCACGCCCAGTTCCGCCGGGTGAACCCCCTGCCTTACAAAGAAGTGTACACCATCCTGGACGGAGTGCAGGGCAAGGGACACTACGTGGGTACCTACCTGGCCTGGGGCGTGCACAACAACGGCTGGTGGGGCGAAGGAGAGATCAAATTCTACCTGGATGGGGATCAGGAATCCCCCAGCATCTGCGGCACAGGTACAGAGGATTATTTCTGTGGCTCCTACAATTTTGAAGATCCCCTCACCCACAGCCGCTACGTGGAGTTCTCCACCCCCTACGGCGGGTTCTACCCTGTGACCCAGGACGGCCTCTACCAAAGCCAAAAGCGCTTTGGCGCCTATCGGTTCCATATCGCCGACCCCATCCGCTTTGAGGAAAGCCTGCGGGTGACCATCCAAGCTTTGGGCTGGCGGGATGGAGGCCGCTACCTGCCCCTGCAGGATGACATCGCCTCGGTGGCGTTTTGGTACCAGACCCTGCCCACAGCTTCTTTCCCCGCCCTGCCGGACCGGGATTTCTTGGAGATTATCTAAAGTCCTGCCACCAAACGAGAAAGGGCCGCTGCCAAGCCGCAGCAGCCCTTTTTGCATGCTGTAAGAAGGGGAGAAATTTCCAGCGCGAACTGTGAACCCTGCCCCTGGGAACCCTCGGCAAAGTTTCGGGTCTGTCCCCTGCAGGGGATTACCAGCTGGCACACGGCCTTGCGGGGGTGTGGTGGTTTTTCCTCTATCCCCTCGGAGAAAGCCGTGGGGCCGGTGGGAGGAAACCCATGGAGGGTCAGAAAATCTGGGGGATGATTTCGGCAAGCCCCAGGCCTCCCAAAAAAGAAGCGGCGTTGGCTGTCAGGGCATAGAGCACAGGGTGCGGTTTTCGGGTGCAAGGCCCAAGTTTCTGTAAGAGGCAGCTGTACAAGAGGGCTTCACCGCAGAAGATGAACAGTTCCAGCAGCACATACCAGGCGGAAAGAGGCAAGGGGGTAAAGAAAAGCCTTGCCAGCGCCAGGTTTAAAAGCAGCTGGGTGACCAGGTTTGCGGCGGCCAGCAGAAGAAGCTGCCGCCCGGTTCGGTAGCCGAACAGCAGGGCGATCCCCAGTTCGAGCAAAATCGTAATGGCGGCCCGCAGCACCAGGGAGACCAGCTCCCCCTGATAGTCATAGCCCTGTACTGCCTGCAGTTCCCCCGGCTGGGACAAGTCCACTGTGAAGGTGCTGTCGAAGGCGTACCGCTCATACACGCCGCTGGCGCGGTACTCTCCGGTTTCCGGGTAAAACACCAGGATTTTGAATTCCTGGGGCGGGAAGTAGTTCCAGTCCAGCAGGTCCGTCTGGGTGCACTCCCAGAACCATTGGAGGAAGTAAAACCCGTCCGGGTCCTCATAGTCCACAAAGGCCTGCCAAATGTCCTTCTGCCCCTCTGGATACTGGGCGCTCTCCGGATAGTCTGGGTCATAGGCGGATTGGGGTCCCGTGGAGCTCTCCCGGGAGAGGAGCGTAGCGTAATACGTCTCCCCCACAGACTCGGTGAACTCCACTTGCACCGAGGGTTTAGGGCCGGTATCCGCCTGCGCGGGAAGGGAGGAAAACAGCAGAAAACAGAGAAGTACCACGGGAAAAAACAAGGGCCGGCGAAATCTGGCTTTCATACGATCTCCTCCTTTCAGATTCTCTGATTTTATTGTACCTATCTTGTGGAAAAAGTCAATGAATCTGACAGAGTTGTAATACTTTTAGATAGTATGTTCGCCCATTGGCTGGAATCGCCCTGTTTCGGGGTGCAAAAAAGGGACGCCCTAGGGCGTCCCTCGCTGCTTTAGAATTGATTAGAATACGAACTTCTTCCCGGTGTTGTAGGACTCGTAAGCGCCTGCCATGAACTTGGTCAGGGCCACAGCGTCGTCGACACCGTTGGGAGCTTCGCCCTCGCCGCAGCAAGCGTCGATCCAAGCGTCAATGGGCATGGTGCTCTTCTCGGGCAGATCGGTCATCTGCACCAGCTTGTGGTCGGTCTCTGCGCAGGTGTACTCCAGAATGTCGTTGTGGACCATCAGGCCGCCTTCGGTGCCGTTCATCTCCAGCACATAGGAGATGCCGTTGGTCACAAAGCCGGTCTCGGAAACGCCGATGGCGCCGCCTTCAAACTCGATCACAGAAACGGCGTTGTCTTCCACGCCCCGGTTGGTCACTTCGGTAAACTGGGAGACAATGCTCTTGGGCTCTCCCAGGAACCAGTGCAGGGTGTACATGGGATGAGCACCCAAGTCCATCATGGCGCCGCCGCCGGTCTGGGCTGCGTCATAGAAGTGGGGAGGCAGCCAGCCCAGGGAGCCGTCGGGCATGGGAGCCACGCTGCCGTTGTGGTAGTTGTGCACCCGGGCGTAGGTGATCTTGCCCAGCTTGCCGCTGTCCACCAGGGCCTTGGCGGCCTTCAGAGTGGGCCAAGTCTTGTGGGGGAAGGAGATGGTGAACTTCACGCCGCTCTCCCGAATGGCCTGCGCCACCTCTTGGGCGTCCTCGTTGGAGAAGGTGAGCACCTTTTCCGTGAAGATGTTCTTCTTGGCTTTGGCAGCCGCCAGAAGGATTTCCTTGTGCTGGTAGGTAGCGGTGGTCACAGAAACGCCCTCAATGGTGGGGTCGTTCCAGATGGCGTCCAGGTCCGGCTGGAAGGGAACGCCCAGCTTTTCCGCCGTGGCCTTGCCCCGCTCTTCGTTATCGTCCCACAGGCAGCAGAGCTCTGCCTTGGGGTTGTTCTGAATGGCGGTGGAGTACTCCATCGTGTGCACATGCCACGCGCCGATGACTGCGATTTTCATAGGGTAATTCCTCCCGGAAATAGATTGGATTTTTTCCAAAAAGCCGAAAATTTTTGTGAGATCGGCTTCTTTCTACAGCTTATCACCACCGGGGGGAAAAAGCAAGAGGGAGGGACAAAAACGAAAGTTTTTTCTTTTCCAGAGAGGGGGAGGAAAAAAGGGGGAAGAGAAAAAAGAGCGCGGCCCTTCTAGGGCAGCGCTCTGGGGAAAAAGGGGGACCTTTACAGGTATCGCTGAATAATGGCGTCCATGCCGGCCCGTTTCTCCTCCATTTCCCGCACCAGCTGGAACTGGTTGCGGGCCCGCACCAGGTTGTGCTCTGGATAGGCTGTGCGGAAGTATACATCCCCATTGAGGTAATCCGCCAAAAAGCGAATGCCCACCTCCAACGTCATGAGACGGGCCCCGTCGGGCAGGGTTTGCAGCTCCAGGGGGGTGAGGGCGTCTCCTGCGGCGGAGAGGAACCCTTCCGTATAGGCGGCGAACAGGTCCAAGTCAAAGTGTACCTTGGAAAGGTCCGCCTCATCTTCCGCGGCGGTGGATGCCCCGGCCCGAATGGAATCCCCAAAGTCAAAGGCGGTCAGCCCCGGCATCACCGTGTCCAGGTCAATGACGCAAACGGCCTTTCCTGTCTCGTTGTCCATGAGCACGTTGCTCATTTTGGTGTCGTTGTGGGTTACCCGCAGGGGAAGCTTTCCCTCCCGCAGCAGGTCCATCAGCAGAGAGCCGTCCGCTTCCCGCTGGGCGGCAAAGGCCATCTCCGCCTCCACCTGGGAGAGCCGGCCCGCCGCATTTTTTTCTGCGGCTTCCCGCAGCTGAGCGAAACGCACAGGGGTGTTGTGGAAGTCCACAATGGTCTCGTGAAGGGTGTCTGCAGGGTAGTCGCACAGCAGGCTTTGAAATTCTCCAAAAGCCCGGCCGGCCTCCCGGAGCATGGCGGTGCTCTCTACGGTTTCGTGGGAAGAGGCCCCGTCCACATAGGTCATGCAGCGCCAGAACTCTCCGGTGCTGTCTATAAACAGGCTGGAGCCGCCGGCTGTCTTCCGAATGGTCAAGGTGCCCCGGTCCGGGTCTCCGCCCCGGGCGGCGATCTTAGCCCGCAGGAATTCCGTGACGCCGGTGATGTTTTCCATGATGTCCTGCGGAGAGGGAAAGACAAAGTGGTTGATCCGCTGCAAAATCCACTTTCCCTCGTCCTCCACCAGGAAGGTGTCGTTGATGTGGCCGCTGGTCAATGCGGTGGCCGCGCCCTGGGGCCGCAGCCCAAAGGCCTCCAAAATCTCAGGGGCTACCTGTGTGGTGTGTTCCATAGGTGTGTGTTCGTTCCTTTCTGTATAAGGTGTGATACGTTTCGCAAAACCCGGGAACCGGCGGTTTCCGGGAGAAGAATAGGTCAAAATCGCAGCACGGCCCGCAGGAGAATCTCTCCCGGGGCGCTGGAAACGGAGAGCTTCCCGCTGTAGCGGGAGAGCAGGGCCAAGGTGTTATCCAAGCCCTGCAGGCCCCGCTCTTCCCGGGGGCGGTCGTCAAACAGCCAGGCCAGCAGTTGGGAGAAAGTTTTTCCCTTGGGGGAGAAGCGCTGGGGATTGGGCAGCTCTCCGGAGTAGACGGTTTCCACCGTCAGCACGCCCTCTGTGGAAAACGCGGCAAAGCGCACTTTCTTCTCCCCGGAAGCCTGGGAGGCCTCCAAGCAGGCCTTGGTCAGCATCTCGTTGACCAGCACGCACAGCTCCACTGTGGGAAGGGAAACGTCCTCCACTTTGGCGCTGCTTTCAAAGGCCACGTGGTTTTGGGCGCAAAAAGCGGCTTTGGCGGCAATGACGCCGCCTACGTAGGGGTTCTCGCTGTAAAAAGCCAGAAGGGGCAGCCGGCGGCTGTTCTCCTTAAAGGAGGCCGCATAGGCAGGCACCAAGCTTTCGTTGCCGTCTTGGAGCATCACCTGCACCGTGTCCAAGGCGTATTCCCCGGCTTTCCGGGCGTCCCGGGCTTCTTTGATGACTGCCAGCAGATCGGAAAAATCCCCGGATTCCATGTCCAGCATGGCGGTCCGGGCGGCCTCTTCCCCTGTCCGCTGCCGGAACCTGCCCGCCTGGTACACACTGCGCAGCAGGAAAAGAATCAGCAGATACAGTATCCCCGCCCAAAAGACCCGGGCCCCAGCGGGCTGATAGCGAAACAGAGGGTCTAAACGCCCGGCGCTGATCAAGGCGCACAAGATCTGCAGCAGGCACACGCCCCCTAAAAAGGCGGAGGGTCCTCGGTCCTGAAAGTGGTGGAAGGGATGGTAGAGGCACAGGCCCAAAAAGCCTGTGAGAAGCAGCTGCAGCAAAATGGGAAGGACCTCCCCCCAGATGCCCGCAGGGGAAAAGGGAAGAGTCCCCAAAAGGGGCGGGACCAGCGCCTGCAGAAACAGCGTGTTGGACACGGTCAGCAAGACCAGATACAGCTTTTGCAGGGGGTTGTTTCGGGAGAGGAAGAGGGAGGCCAGAAAGAAGAGCAGCGCTCCCCCGGCACAGGCCCACAAGGGGCCCGCCAAACCGGAGAGAATCCAGCCAAGCCCCAGGGAAAGCACATAGGCCGCCCCATAGCAGCCCACCGTGGTCCAAAGGCGGAAGCGGTCCTCCAACAGGCACAGATACAAAAGGCCTGTGCCCAGCAGCACAAACGCAAGCGAGATCACGTTGTCATCCCCTTTTTCAAGTAGATACGGCCCCGGCCTCCTTTGGCGCAGGGGGCGGCCTCCAGCGGGACGTGTTCCCAAGAGCGGGAACACAGGCCCGTCCCCGCAACGGGACGGAAAGCCCCCCAGGCGGGGGGCTTTTTCCCGGCAGCAGGCGCCTGAGCGCAGCCCGGCTTTACCCTGCGGCGGGAGGAAACGGCCCCCATCGGGAGGGCTCTTTCTGGCATTATAGCACAGAATCTTCCGAGAAACAATTTATTTTTCACTTTTCCGGCAAAAAAAGGGAGATTTTTTCTGGATTTTTAGGAAAGATGAGGGGATTCCTGTGGAAATTCACTTGACGGGGCCAGCTTCCTGGGGTATCCTTACTATATACACGTAGGTTCGCAGAGGGGAGAGGATTTTATGGTCAAACGCAGGGTGTGGGCCTTGGTTGCCTGGGGGCTGGGAGCGCTGTTTCTCCTGGTTTGGCTCTTTGTAGGAGCTGGCACGCAGTGGTTTGGCCTGGCCTCCCTTTGGGAGGAGGCGTCTTCGCCCTGGAACTACCATTACACCTCGACCTGGGACCCTGTCGTCAGCAGGGTGCGGGGGCTTTCCATTGCCTGGGGCCACGGGCCTGTGGAGGTGCGTTCCAGCCCTTCCAGCCAAGTGGTGGTAACCGAATACGCCGGGGAGACTCTCCAGGGAGAGGCCAAGCTGCGGCTCTCCTCCTCCCGGGGCGTGCTGCGCATCCAGTGGGACAGAAGCCCCCTGGGGCTTTCCTCGTTCCTTCCCCAGGAAAAACGCCTGGTGGTGGAGGTGCCTGTGGAGGTGGCGACCCAGCTGCGGGAGTTCACCTGCGAAAATCTGTCCGGCTCCATCACGGTGGACCGCATCACCGCGCAAGAGACCTGTGTGCGCTCCGGGTCTGGCGACCTGTTTCTCTCCGGACTGCAGGGAGAAACCATCCAGGTTTCCACAAACTCCGGCGCCCTGCGCTGGCAGGGAGGAGCCGCCCAGGACCTGGAGGTGGAATTGGGTTCCGGTTCTGGGGAGCTTGTAAACGTGGAAGCGGAGGCATGCCGCCTTTCCACCGTGTCTGCCCCGGTGACGTATACCGGCTCCGGCCGGCAAATGGAGGTTTGCACCGTGTCCGGCCCGGTCCGTGCAGAGTTGTCCGCCTGCCCGGAGGAGGGGACCTTTCAAGCCGTGTCTGGCAGCCTGGAGGTGGCCTTGCCGGAAAATCCAGGCTTTGAGGCCCGGTGTCAAAGCCTTTCCGGGACGTTTGTCTCGGAGTTTCCCGGTAAGAGCGCCCAGGGGGTCCTGTACGGGGCGGGGGGACCTTTGCTGCAATTTTCCACCACTTCCGGAGACGTGCACATTCAGCGGCGCTCCGGAAGCGCCCTGTAAAAGCCGCGGCAGCGGCCCATAGAACTTGTTGAGAAAAGCGGGAGGAAACGGCCATGATGGTAGGAAAGTACATTTTGTCCATTGACCAGGGAACCACCAGTTCCCGGGCGGTACTGTTTGACGCCTTTGGCGGAGTAGCCGGCATGGGGCAGCGGGAGTTTCCCCAGCTTTACCCACAGCCCGGCTATGTGGAACACGACCCGGTGCAGATTTTGCAGACCACTTTGTACGCCATGCGGCAGGCGGTGGAGCAGGCGGGGGTGCACGCCCGGGATATTGCCGCCATTTCCATCACCAACCAGCGGGAGACCACGGTGGCCTGGGACGGAGACACAGGCATTCCTGTGTGCAACGCCATTGTGTGGCAGTGCCGGCGCACGGCCCCGGAGTGCGAGCGCCTGCGCGCCGCCGGGTTGGCGCCGTACATCCAGGAGACCACGGGCTTGCTGATTGACCCCTACTTTTCCGGCACGAAGATGAAGTGGATTTTAGAAAATGTCCCAGCGGCCCGGGACCTGGCCCAAAAGGGCAGGCTGCGCTTTGGCACCATCGACACCTGGCTGGCCTATTCCCTCACAGATGGGGCGGCTTACGTCACGGACGTGACCAACGCCTCCCGGACCATGCTCTTTGACATTCGCAAGCTCCGCTGGGATGAAACCCTGTGCCGGGAGCTGGGCGTTCCTCTGAGCGCTTTGCCCCGGGTGGTGGAGTCCGGAGAGATTGTGGGCATGTGCAGCGCTGACGTGCTGGGAGAGGAGATTCCCATCGCCGCTATGGCGGGGGACCAGCACGCCGCCCTGTTTGGCCAGTGCTGCTTCCAAACAGGTATGGCCAAAAACACCTATGGGACAGGCTGCTTTGTGCTGATGAACACCGGGGAAAAGCCTGTGTTTTCTCAGGAGGGTTTGTTGACCACCATTGGCTGGCGCTTACGTGGCCGCACCACCTATGCTCTGGAGGGCAGCGCCTTTAACGCAGGGTCTGCCATTCAGTGGCTGCGGGACGAGCTGGAAATCATCCGGACGCCGCAAGAGGCGGACCAGCTGGCGGAGACTGTGGAGGACGCCGGAGGCGTCAGCTTCGTGCCGGCGTTTACAGGCCTGGGCGCTCCCTATTGGGATATGTACGCCCGGGGGACACTGTTAGGCGTCACCCGGGGCACCACCCGGGCTCACCTGTGCCGGGCGGTGCTGGAGAGCATCGCCCTGGAAAGCGCGGACTTGGTAGCTGCCATGAAGCGGGAGTCCGGCGTGGCCTTGTCGGAGCTGCGGGCGGACGGCGGCGCTTCCCGCAGCCGGTTCCTGATGCAGTATCAGGCGGACATTCTAGATGTGCGGGTGTGCCGTCCCCAGTGTTTGGAGACAACGGCCCTGGGTTCCGCTATGATGGCCGGCCTGACCGTGGGCGTGTGGGAAGATTTGGAGGAGCTTTCCTCCCTGTGGCGGGAGAGCGCTTCTTTCTCCCCCCACTATCCCCAAGCCAAGCGGGAGGAGGATCTGGCCCGCTGGCACGAGGGCGTCCAGCGCAGTATGGGGTGGGCACGCCGGTAAGCGTCCAAAGTGTTTCCCGGATACAGCGGGAGGAGGGATAGATTGGTCCATCTGGAAAAAATAAACGGCGAAAATATCTGGGATATTTTGAAGCTGCGTGTCTCAGAGAGTCAGAAAGATTTCGTCGCCAGCAATGAGATCAGCATTCTGGAAGCCTATGCCGCCATCGCATCCAACGGATATGCGTTTCCGTTCGGGGTCTTTGACGGGGATGCTCCAGTGGGCTTTGTGATGATCGGGTATGACAAAGATGACTGCTGGAAGGACGCCCCTGCCATAGCGGACGGGAATTACAGCCTGTGGAGATTGATGATCGACGAGAACTTTCAAAACAGGGGATATGGGAGACAGGCGGTAGAACTTGCATTAAACTTTATCAGGACCTATCCCTGTGGGAAAGCCGATTTCTGCTGGCTGTCCTACGAGCCGGAAAATACGGTCGCCAGATCGCTGTACGCCTCTTTTGGATTTGTAGAGACCGGGGAAAAGGACGGCGAAGAACGAATCGCCGTTTTAAAACTCTAAGACGATTCCTAGTGTAGATATGCGGGGCTGGGTGGGCTTTCCGTAAGCCAATTAAAAACCGCCCGGGCCTGCGCCCTATGCGCTTTGCGGTCTCACCTGCCGGCTCGGTCGGCGCTGAACGGTGCCCACCGGGCACCAGCGCCGTGCGGGCTTGGCCCTGCATTTTTTAGTACGGCTTGCGCCGCAAGGTCAAGGCCGCAGGGGCTTTGCCCCCGCACCCCCACAGCCTTTGAAAAGGCTGGCGAAACTTTTACGCGCCTTCGGCGTTCCGTTCCATTACTTTTCTGCGAGGTGATCCCCTTGATTTCCATCATCGACTACGGCGCGGGCAATCTCCAAAGCGTGGAGAAGGCCCTGCGCCACATCGGCTGCGATTGCCAAGTCACCGCCGACCCCGTCGCACTGCTGGCCTCAGAGGCCGCGGTGCTGCCCGGGGTAGGCTCCTTCGGCGACGCCATGGACCAGCTCCGGGCACGGGGCCTGGAGCAGCCCATCCACGATTTTGTAGACTCTGGCAAGCCCTTTTTGGGCATCTGCCTGGGCCTGCAGATCTTGTTTGAAGAGAGCGAAGAGTCCCCCGGCGCCCGGGGGCTGGGTTTGCTGAAGGGCCGCATCCTCCGCCTGCCCAAGGAAAGCGGCCTGAAAATTCCCCACATTGGATGGAACTCCCTGACCCTGAAAGAGGGAGAGCCCCTGTTCGCCGGATTGCCGGCAGAGCCCTATGTGTATTTTGTCCACTCCTACTATCTCCAGGCGGCGGAAGACGTGGTCACCGCCACAGCGGAGTATGGGATCACCATCCACGCGGCCGTGCGCAAAGGAAATGTAATGGCCTGCCAGTTCCACCCGGAGAAGAGCGGCCAGGTGGGGCTGCAGATTTTGCGCAACTTTGCCGCTCTGCTGCGAGAGGAGGACTGACCATGTATGCAAAACGAATCATCCCCTGCTTAGATTTGAAGAGCGGCCGGGTGGTCAAGGGGACCAATTTTGTAGGCCTGCGGGACGCTGGAGACCCGGTGGAGTGCGCCATCGAATACGACCGCCAGGGGGCCGATGAGCTGGTGCTGTTGGACATCACCGCCTCTTCCGATGATCGGAACATTATGGTGGACATTGTCACTCGGGTGGCGGAGAGCATCTTCATCCCCTTCACTGTGGGAGGCGGCATCCGCACGGTGGAGGATTTTACCCGCATTCTTCGGGCCGGGGCGGACAAGGTGTCGGTCAATTCGGCGGCGTTGAAAGATCCTTCCATCATCCAAGAGGCGGCCTACAAGTTCGGCAGCCAGTGTGTGGTGGTGGCTATGGACGCCAAACGCCGTCCCGAGGGGGGCTGGACCCTGTATCTCAACGGCGGCCGGGTGGACACAGGCAAGGATGCGGTGGCGTGGGCCGAAGAGGTGGAGCGCCTGGGGGCGGGGGAAATCCTCCTGACCAGCATGGATTGCGACGGCACCAAGGCGGGCTATGACCTGGAACTGACCCGAGCCATTTCGGAAGCGGTGTCCATCCCGGTGATCGCCTCCGGCGGGGCAGGGACCATGGAGCATTTCTACGACGCCTTCACGGTGGGAAAAGCAGATGCGGTGCTGGCGGCCAGCCTGTTCCATTTCCGGGAGATCGCCATTCCCGATCTGAAGCGGTATTTGGAAAACCGGGACATTCCTGTGCGTCCAGCGTAAGGGGAAAAAGCCTGGCGCAAAATCCGCCAAGAAAAAAGTGAAAAAAGGTATTGACTTTTCCGGAAAACCTGTTATAATAAATACTGCCGTTCGGACAGGGCGGCAGGAAAGATAGCGGTATTGTGTAAGGGTAGCACAGCAGACTCTGACTCTGTTTGTCTGGGTTCAAATCCTGGTACCGCTGCCAAAAGCCTCGGTTTGAGAGAGCCGAGGCTTTTTTACGAGGTGTGGCTCAGTTTGGTAGAGCGCTACGTTCGGGACGTAGAAGTCGCAGGTTCAAATCTTTCTTTTCCGCTTTTGCGGTTTGGTCTTTATTTGGTCTTTATGGGGTAAAAAATCGGGGCTTTCCAGCGGTTGGAAGGCCCCTTCTTTTATGCTTTTTTCAGAAGAATATCATCCAGCGCCTGGGCAGCTGCCGCTTCCGCGTTTTTGATGGTTTCGGCGTAGATGTTCAGCGTGGTGCTTGTCTGGCTGTGACCCAGCCGGGCCGCCACGGTTCGCACGTCCACGCCGCCGGTGATCAGCAGGCTGGCGTTTGTGTGGCGCAAGGAATGGAGGGTCACCTGGGGCAGCCCTGCCCGCTCCAGGATTTTGTGAAGCCGTTTTCCTGGAAGGTTGGGCTGCATGGGTGTGCCGTTCAAGGCGGTAAACAACCGGGGATGGTCTGTCCACTCGCTGGCCCACAAGTCCCCGCGTTCCAGCCGTGACGTGGCCTGGGCTACCTTGTACGAGCGCAGCAGCTCCACCAGGGCGGGGGAAATCTTTGTGGAACGGGCGGAGCTGGCAGTCTTTGGTGTGTCGGTGTA
>CAJFEW010000014.1 GCA_904374805.1 uncultured Neglectibacter sp. | reverse complement strand
GTTGATGCCGTTCATGCGGCAAGCTGCGGAAATACGGGTGATCCACAGGCGGCGGAAATCGCGCTTGCGCTGCTTGCGGCCGATAAACGCATAGTTGCCAGACTTCATAACGGCCTGTTTGGCCATTTTAAAATGACGGCTCTTGGCGCCCCAGTATCCCTTAGCAAGCTTTAAAACCTTTTTTCTTCTTTTGCGCGTCATCATCGCGCCCTTCACTCTAGCCATTCCAATACCATCCTTTCTTATGGTGAAAACACGTAAACTTCAATCCTAGAAACCGGGTTTGCCCGGCTGGACAAAAGGCGCCGCAAACAGCGCCTGCCCCACCTGCCAGCGCAGGTTTTGTCCGGGGCTGTTCCCCTGCTTACTTGTAGGGCAGCATCCGCTTGACGGCGGCCACATTGGTCTTGTCGGCCACAGTGGTGCCGCGCATAGCGCGCTTGCTCTTGGGGGTCTTGCCGTGCCCGTTGAGCAGATGGCTGGTGTTGGCGTGTCCACGGATGACCTTTCCATTCTTGGAAAGCTTAAAGCGCTTTTTGGCGCCGCTGTGAGTTTTCAGTTTCGGCATGGTACGTTCCTCCTTCAGGATAAATCAAACATTACTTGGCGGGCTTGGGAGCAAGGAACATCAGCATGGTGCGGCCCTCCAGTTTGGCGGGCTTTTCCACATTGGCCACCTCGCTCATGGCATCGGCAAACCGGCGCATAATCTCCAGGCCCAGCTCGGGATGTCCCATCTCTCTGCCGCGAAAGCGGATGGAAGCCTTTACCTTGTTGCCCTCGGAAATAAAGCGCAGGGCGTGGTTCTTCTTGGTCTCAAAATCATGGGTATCGATGTTGAGAGAAAGGCGGACCTCTTTGATTTCAACGACTCGCTGGTTTTTGCGCGCCTCTTTTTCCCGCTTGGCCTGTTCAAAGCGAAACTTGCCGTAATCGATGATTTTGCACACCGGCGGGTTTGCCTGGGGAGCGATTTTCACCAGATCCAGATTTTTCTTCTCCGCAATTTCCATGGCCTGCCGCAGGGACATAATGCCCAGCTGGGTGCCGTCGGAATCAATCACGCGAAGCTCCTTGTCCCGGATTTGCTCGTTGATCTGCAGTTCCTGTTTGCTAATGGGTAGCACCTCCATCACACGTTGTTCTCAAGCTGTTGGGAAGCGGACCGGCCGGCCCCGTACAAAAAGCGGACAGAATTTCTTCTGTCCGCCAATCAATGCCCCTTATCTGCCCGGCCCTCTTTCGAGAGCTGGGAACAAGAGCGCGCCCTTGGGCGCAAACCTCCTGCTTTGGGTTATTGACCTGTGTCAGACAGCACTGCACGGGTGGGAGCCAACCGCTCCGCTTTGTTTTACCGAAGTATTATTATAGCCTCTGCCACGCCCTTTGTCAAGAGTTTCTTGGAAAATCCCCCGCGCTTTACAGCCCAGCGCCGGGCTTTTCCGCCAGGGTGGCTATGTACTGGGGGGCGTAGTCCCGCAGCAGGCAGCTGCCTTCCGGGTCCCGGTCTTCATACAGGTCCCGCAGGAGGAAACCCGCCTTCAGCTGGCCGCCCAGCTGCTCCTCCAAACTGTGGGAAAACTGGACGCCCTCCCCCTGTTCCACCATGCGCTGAAGCTCCTCCTGGCTGCCCCGCAAAGGGTTGAAAGGAAGAGGATTGGACACGGTCAAGGGCAGCGTACCCACGTCGTTGAACAGGAAATTCAGGCCGTTGTCCATGCCAGCCAGCAGCCTCCCGCCGGGACGCAGCACCCGGAAGCACTCTTCCCACACGTGCTGCACGTCCTCTATATAGCAGTTGGAAACCGGGTGAAACACCAGGTCAAAACTCTCATCTGCAAAGGGCAGCGGCTGTGTCATGTCCCCCCGGACAATCTCCACCGCGTAGCCCTCCCGCTGGGCCACCATCTGTTCCCGGGCCAGCTGCTCTTGGGAGTAGTCAAACACGGTGCACACGGCCCCCAGGGCGCAGAAAATGGGAATTTGCTGCCCGCCGCCGCTGGCCAGGCCCAGCACCCGCTTGCCGGAAAGTTCTCCAAACCAGTGGTGAGGCACCGGACGGCTGGCGGTAAGAACCACGTCCCACTGCCCTTCCCGCGCCTGCTGGAACGCCTGGTGGGTCACAGGGATAGACCAGGCGATGCCGTCCCGGGCCCACTGGTCCCAGGTGGCTGCGTTGATGTCTGTATAGCTGTTTTTCTCTTCCATGGGAGCTCCCCTCCACGGGCAAAATCGGCCCTTTTTATTGTCAAACCTTTATAATTTCTTGGGTGGCTGCGCAGCCAATCCCCTTGGCGCCGGACTTCTCAGCGGATGTCGTAGACGCTGCGCAAACGCAGGTGTTCCGTAGAACCGGAGAGCACCTGTACCCGCACTTCTCCGGCGTTCATGTCGAAGTAGTTGTCGGAAAGGAGCAGGTCCTCGTTTTCGTTTTGCACCTCCACCCCTCGGGCGAAGGCCTTGGCGGACACCACAATCTCATCTCCCTCCACCCGGCAGGAGAGCTGAGGATCGGCAAACTGGAAGTACTTGGGCAGGGAGAAGAGCACCGTGCCCCCGGAAATGCGCCGCCCCTGCTCGTACAGGTCGTAGCTTACGTACTCTCGGAAAATATCCACGTCCGGCAGCTCCACCTTGTCCAGCCACACAGAGGAGAGGGCCTTCACCTGCAGGGAGATGGTCTCCTCCCGCTGCAGGGATCCCTGGGCGTCCCGCAGGGCCCACTTCACCGTCAAAGCCCGATCCTGGCGGGTCTCGTTGGCCACGGACAGGCGGATGCTCTTCTCCATGGGGTAGGGCTCCGCGTTGATGTTGGGATCCTGAGAGAGCATGCCCTCCTCGCAGCAGGAGAGAAGCACCGGGGCGAAAAACCGTTTGGCCGCGTAATGGAGCGCTTTCCAACGGCCGGTGTAGTCAATGGAAGCCCAGCTGGCCACCGGCCAGCAATCGTTGAGCTGCCAGTACACGGCCCCCATGCACACACCCCGGATCCGCCGGAAGTGCTCCACCCCGTAGCGGATGGCGTCCGCCTGCAGCAGCTGAGAGGCGTACAGCGCCGTCTCAAAGTCGGAGGGATACAGGTACATCTGCTGCAAATAGCCCATGGTGAGCATATTGCCCCGGGCGCAGCGCTGGTGGCGCTCCATCACCTGGGAGAACAAGTTCCAATCCTCCGGCAGGGCGTAGGTCTTCACCGTGGACAGGCAGGGAAAGGATTCAAAGCCAAACTCAGACAGGTACCGGAACTGATGCTTCCGATAGTCTGCAAAGGGCCGCATGCCGTGCCACACCGCCCAGTAATGCACGTCTCCCCGGGTGGGGTCGTTGGGTTCGTCAAACCCGCCGCCGGAAGAGGGGCTGGCAGGCCAGTAGAAGGTGTCCGGGTCCTCCCGGCGGAGCACTTCCGGAATCAAGTACTCGTACATGCGGATGTAATCCGCCTTTTGCCGGGGATTGCGCACCCACATGCCCTGGTCCACAAACATCTCCATCTCGTTGTTGCCGCACCACAGGCCCAGGCTGGCGTGGTGGCGCAGGCGCTTCACGTTTTCCGTGATCTCCGCCCGGATGTTCTCCGCAAACTCCGGGGTCAGGTTGTACACAGCGCAGGCAAACATGAAATCCTGCCACACCAGCAGCCCCAGCTCGTCGCAGGCGTCGTAAAAGGCGTCGTCGGGGTAGTACCCGCCGCCCCACACCCGGATGCAGTTAAAGTTGGCCGTCGCGCACTGCTCCAGCAGTTTGCGGGTGCGCTCCGGCGTAATGCGGGAGAAGATGTTGTCCTCGGGAATGTAGTCGGCGCCCATGGCGAAAATATCCACCCCGTTGATCTGGTGGGCAAAGCTCTCCCCGTGGTCGTCCTTTTCAATGTGCATGGTGGCGGTGCGCAGGCCAATGCGCCGCTGCCAGACGTCCACTTCCCGGCCCTCCAGCAGGGCCGTGACCTTTACGGTGTACAGGGGCTGGTCCCCATAGCCCCGGGGCCACCACAGCTGGGGCTGCTCCACCAAAATCTCCCGGGGGGAATTGTCCCAGACCTGCCGCTCCCCCTGGGGATCGGTCAGCTCCACCCGGTAGGTCAGCCCCTCCTGGGCGTACTCCACTTCCGGTTCCAGGGTGAGCTTCACCCGGCCGTGCTGGTGGTGCTGACGGATATGCACCGTGGAAATCCGGCCGCCGTCGATGCCCAGCAGGGAAACCGGCCGCCAAATACCTGCGTCGGGCAGATGGGGACCCCAGTCCCAGCCAAACATGCAGTGTGCCTTGCGCAGGTTGGCAAACCCCCGCATGGCGTCGCTGCTTCCGTCCGCCGGGTTTTGAGCGTAGTGCTCCCGAATCCACCGGGTGGGGGAGTAAATCTTCACCTCCAGCCAATTTTCTCCGGGCTTCAGAAGGTCCGCCACATCCCACTGAAAGGTTCGGTGCATGTTTTCCACATGGCCCAGCAGCCTCCCGTTTAACCGAATATCCGCCACGGTATCCACGCCTTCCAAGCGCAGCACCTGGTGGGGGCAGTTCAAAATCTCCGCCTGGGGAACAAAGTTCACCTGCCACACGCAATCGTTTTCCAGCAAGGCCAGGGCCTTTGTCTCGTTATCTCTCCAATAGGGATCTTCCATTTTCCCTGCGTCCAGCAGGCAGCTGTACACCGAGCCGGGCACGGTGGCGGGAAGTTTTTCCCCGCTGCCGCCCAGTTCCATGGTCCATCCCTGGTGCAATTTTTGCGCGATCATAAGCCGCTCCTCCCATCTAAAACGGCGGCTCCGGCAAGGCCGTCTCCGCTGCCGCCCGGCGCCGCCTGAAAACTACGGACAATCCATCTCGTGTCCACAGTACTCATCTTACTGTATGTTCCGCCCCAAAGTCAATGGAAATCTGCCCAGGGGCGCATGCTGGCCCGGTTCAGGGCCGTGGAATAGAGGATCAGCTCCCCCACAGGCAGGCCGGAGACCTCCTCCATGGCATAGCCGTACAGCCGCAGCTGGGTGCCATACCGGTCCCACAGGGTTTCCATGTTTTCCACCCGGTCCGTTTTAAAGTCCACCAGGTGCAGCACCCCCTCTTCCACAAAGGTGCAGTCCACCGCCCCCTGGAGGATCACCTCTTCCTCCGGGCCGGAAAACTCCGGCTCCGCCAGGGCGGCGGGAATCACCGCCGTAAACCGGCGCTCCCGCTCCACCTGGGGGGAGCGGAGAATCCGCTGGCCCAGGGGGCTGCGCAAAAAGCGCTCCACCCGGGAGAGGTCCACCGCCTCCCCCTGCTCCGGCGTCAACAAAGCCAAATCCACCAGCCGGTCCCGCTCCCCAGCAGGATCCTGGAGGAACGCCCGGTAATCGGCGAACTGCAGAAAGGCGTGCAAAGCCGTGCCCCGCTGGGCGGGGGTCATGCCCTTGGCCCCCAGCCAAGCCGGCCGGGAAAGGAGAATCTCCCGGCTGCCATCCCGCTGGGCGGCCAGCTTGGAGGCCGCTACTTTGGCGGGCAGAGCGGCCGCCTCCCGGTGGGGGTAGGTAAACTCCACCTGCTGCTGCAGGCGCTGGTACAGCGCCCGATCCGGGGGCTGGGGCGCCTCCGCCGGAGGAGCCTCCTCCTGCCGGGCAGGGACATAGTCGCTCCAGCCCACCACCCAGGAGGTGTAGTCCTGCCAGGACACGCAACCAGGAGGAGCGCCTGCCTCCCGGCGCAGCTGCTCCCCGTCCGGGTGGCACAGGGCGCACAGCAGCAGCCACTGGGCCGCGTTTTTCCCCCGCCGCACCGTGTAGGGGGACGGTCCCTGCTCTGTCAGCTCCATAGCCAGGCGGCCGGCCGTGCGCAGCGGATCCTCCCAGGAGCCCACCAACAGCAGCTTTTCCCGGGCCCGGGTCAAGGCCACATAGAGTATCCGCAGCTCCTCCGCCGCAGAGGAACGGGCCGTCTCCAGGGCAATGGCCTCCCGGGCGGTGGTGGTAAACCGGGCGGAGCGCCGGCTGTCCCGCAGCTTGACCCCCAGCCCCAGTTCCGGGTGGAGCAGCACGTCCGCCCGCTGGTCGGTGACAAAGTTCCGGCCGCAGCCGGCCACAATGCACACGGGAAACTCCAGCCCCTTGGACTTGTGGATGCTCATCACCTGCACCGCGTTGTTGTCCTCCGGAGAGAGCTCCGCCGCCTGCAGGTCGGAGTCGTTTTCCCGCAGCCGGTCCAAAAACCGCACAAACCCTGCCACGCCGTGGTACCCAGAGCTCTCGTACTCCCGGGCGTACCGCTCCAGCAGATGCAGGTTCAGCAGGCGCTCCTCTCCGTTCTCCATAGCCAGCACCAAGGAGGGCATGTCGGTCTTCTCATAGAGATATCCCAAAAACCCGTCGGAGGGCATGGTGGCTGCCACCGCCCGGTACTGGGCAATATCCCCCACCACCCTGGCGCAGCGTTCCTCCCGTTCGGCGCCCTGCAGCAACGACACGTACACGCCCACCTTCCGGTCCTCCAGCCGCAGGCGGGCCACATCGTCGGGAGAAAAGCCGTACAGGGGGCTCATAAGCACTGCCAGCAGGGGAATGTCCTGGTCCGGGTTGTCAATCACCCGCAGCAGAGAGAGCACGTTCTGCACCTCCGGCGCCTGAAAGAAGCCGCCTGTCACAGCGGCCCGGGCGGGCACGCCTCTTTCCTGCAGCTCTCGGGCGTAACCCTGGGCGTACTGGTTGGCGCTGCGCAGGAGAATACAGAAATCCCCCCAGCGGGCAGGCCGTTCCCCCTCCTTGTCCGAGACGGTGAAGCCGCCTTCCACCAGCTCCCGGATGCGGCGGGCAATCCAAGCGCCCTCCGCCTCCTGGGGAGAGACGCCCCCCCGGCGGCCAATAAACTGCAGCTCCGTTTCACAGCCGGCCTTGGGGGCGTAGTCCGCCCCGCAGACCAGGCGCTCCTCCCCGGTGTAGTCCAAGTCTCCGGCGGCCCGGCTCATCAGCCGGGAGAACACAAAGTTCACTGTGTCGGTGACCTCTTTCCGAGAGCGGAAGTTCCGGTCCAGCACCAGGTAGGCGGGATACTGGTCCCGCTGCCGGTCGTACTTTTGAAAAGCCCGCCGGGTGCGCAGAAAAATCTCCGGCATGGCCCGCCGGAACCCGTAAATGCTCTGTTTCACATCCCCCACCAGGAACAGGTTTCTCTCCCCCTGGGACACCGCCCGGAACAGGGAGTCCTGCACCTCGTTGATATCCTGGAACTCGTCGATCATAATCTCGTCAAAGCGGGCGGCCACCTGGCGGGCCGTGGGGGTGGGTTTGCCGTCTTCCCCCAGAAACAGCTGCACCGCCTTGTGCTCCAGATCGCTGTAATCCAACAGGTTGCGCTCCCGCTTTAAGGCCTGGTACCGCCGGGAAAAATCCAGCACCAGCTCCTGCAGGCCCTGCGCCAGGGGTGCTGTTTGGCGAATCTCCTCCCGGCAGGCGGCCCGGTCCGCGGAAAAGTACTTCCCCAGCTCCTTGGCGCAGCGCTTCACCTCTTCCCGGACCGCCTCCAGCCGGTCCTTCAAGGGGTCTCCCTCATAGCCTCGCAGCACACCCCGCCGGGCCGGGGCAAAAGCAGGGACCGCCTGAGAAAGCCCGTCCCAATCCTCCTGGGCTGCCGATGCCGCCCAGGCGCTCAAAACGGCCCGGTCCTGCTCCAAGGCAGGCCGGTAGGCCTTTTCCACCTTTTCGTCTTCCCCGCAGGCCTCCAGGGCCCGGGCGAGCAGGCCGTCACAGTGGGCCAGAGTCTCCTGGGCGTATTCCAAAATCACCCGCTCCCACAGGGAGAGCTCTTGGCTCTCCCCAGGCGCATACAGGGCCACCTTCTCCTGCAGCCACCGCTCCGGAAAGGGATGGCTCTGCATAAACCGGTACAAGGTCAGCACCATCTCCAGCAGCCGGCGGTCATCCCGCTCCCCGGCAAAGGCGTCCGCCAAGGCGTCTGCCGTGCCGGATGCAAAGGCCTCCTGCACTGTTTGGTTCACCGCTGTCCGGGTCAGCTCCTCCTCCTGCTTGTCCGCGGCAATCTTAAAGTCCGGGGACAGGTCCAGCAGGTGAAAGTGCTCCCGCACCATCTCGGCGCAAAAGCTGTCTACGGTGCCGATGTGCGCTTGGGAGAGAAGCAAACTCTGCCGGCGCAGATGGGGGTCTCCCGGCTGCTCCCGCAGCAGCTCATGAAGCCGGCGCTCCAGCCGGGCCCGCATTTCCGCCGCCGCAGCCTTGGTAAAGGTGACAATCAAAAGCCGGTCCGCCGGGGTGGGATGCTCCCGGTCCGTCAGGCGCTCCACAGCCCGCTGCACCAGCACCGCCGTCTTTCCGGAGCCAGCGGCCGCCGCCACCAGCACGGTACCCCGGCGGGCTTCTATGGCGTCCTGCTGGCTTTCGGTCCAACGCATGTCAGCCATGGAAATCCCCTCCTTCCTGTACGATTTTTTCCATTTGTGCCAAGGCCTGCTGGGGGGTGGTGCGGTCCTGGACCACGTCTTTCTCCCCCCGCTCCCGGCCGCACACAGCCCCGTAAGGGCAAAAACGGCAGGGGTTGTGGTTTTGCAGGACGGGCTCCGCCTCCACCCGGCCGGAGAGCAGCTCCTGGGCCATGGCGGCAATCAGCCGCTTGGAATAGGCCAGCACCGTCTGCAGCTGCTCCCCGGTGAGCGCGGAACTAAAGCGCCCCAGGCTCCCGTCCTTGTTGAGGGAGGCGGGGATAAACCGCCCCTTGGCCCCGGCCTCCATGGCGCGGATCACCTCTTTGTCGCTGAGCACCACGCCGCTCATGCGCAGCTGCCGGTCGGCCTCCGCCTGGATTTTCTCCTCCCCCGCGCCCCGGTCCACCGAGACGGAGGGCTCCGCCGCCGGCATGTACAAAACTCCGGCGGGCAGCCCCTGTCCCTGCTCCACCAAAGCCGCCAGATACACCAGCATCTGCATGCTCAAGCCCCAGAGCACATCTCCCAAACGGAATTCCTTGCGGCCGGTTTTAAAGTCGATCACCCGCACAAACCGCTGTCCCGCCGGATCTTGGTACACATCCACCCGGTCGATGGTGCCCCCTACGGTGACCACCTCTTTCCCTGTGGAAATCCGCAGGGGCGGCTGATCCCTGCCGGCGCCCAGGCCCCACTCCAGGTGCTCGGGCACAAACTGGCTTTGAGACAGCTCCTCTTCCACGTGGCGGATCAGCTTACAGGCAGATTGGCCCAACCGCCCCAGCCGGTATTTCTCCCGGCCGGAGAGCAGTTCCAGCCCGCCCATGTTCTCCTGGGCGTAGGCGGCAATCAAATCCGCCACCCTGCCCTCCAGTTCCTCCTGGCTCCACTGAGCCCGCGCCTGGGCAGGCTCCCGGAAGACCTTTTCAAATAAGTAATGCATCAAGGTGCCGTACTGGAGCACGTCCACCTCGGCGGGACGCCGTTCCCGGGCCCGCACCCCATACCGGCAGAAATACTGGAACCGGCACTGATGAAACACCTCAATCTGGGTGGGGGACAAAAAGGGGTTCTCTCCGTACAGAGCCCGGGGCAACGCCGGGTCTTCCATGCGCTGGGGGCGCTTCCCAGCGGCCCGTTCCAGCGCCGCCAGCCGGCCCTCATAGGCCGGGTCCCCCTGAAACAGCAGGCGCAGGGCGCCTGCCTCCCCATCGGCAGCGTGAAACCGGGCAGCCAGCCGGGAAAAAGCCGCCTCCCTGGAGTTGGCAAAATATTCCCCCGGCAGGTTTTTCCAAGGCCGCAGACCGGGAAAAATGCTCTGCAGCCCTGTGACCAGCTCTCCCGGTTCCTTGTCCTCTCCGTCGGCCGTGCGGGGCCAGGACACATACAGCCGCTCCGAAGGGGCGCAGGCCACAGAATAGGCCAAGTACCGCTCTTCCATGGCCTTCTGCTCCAGAGGATCCCCCAAAGGCAGGTCCCTGGCCAGCAGCTCCCGGCGCTCTCCGTCGGAAAACACCCCGCTGGTTTGAGGCGCCAGGGGAAAGTCCCCCTGGGCCGCCCCCAGCAAAAATACAACCCGGGGAGAGGACTGGCGCACCTGCTCCGGCGTGCCGAAGATCACCTGATCCACGGTCTGGGGGATCTCCGACACATCCTCCCCGGCCAGCACCTCCCGCAGCAGCTGATAAAATCGCTCCCGGGACACAGGCCGGTCCCCCAGCAGCACCCGCATTTGGTCCAGGATCTCCAGGAGCAGGTCCCACACCCGCAGCTGCTTTTGGGACAGGGAATCCTCTCCCGCTTCCTCCAAGGCCAGGCAGTAAGCGGGCAGGTTCTCCTCCATGCCGTACGCGTTCAGCAGCAGGTAGACCGCCTGGGCCATCTGCTCCCCGGTGGCGTCCTTGGTCCGCTGGGCAAACCGCTCCAGAGGTCCCAGCAGCCTCTCCCGCAACGCGTTGAGCTTCTCCAAAGCCTGCCGGTCCTCCGGGGTGAACTCCTGGCCAAATCCCCGGGGATGGCGGACAAACTCCTGCCGCCAGGCGGCCCCGGAAATCTTCCACAGGTAGGCGTAGTTTTCCAGGGCGGCAATCTCCTGAGGCGTAAACCCAGACACACCCGTCTTCAGCATCTCCAGCAGGGCCTCCGTGCTGGTGCCGGAAAGAACCGCCTGGAAGGCCCCCAGCACAAACCGGGGTACCGGTTCCCCGTCCACCCGGGCCGGCTGGGACATAAAGCAGGGGATCTCCCGGCGCTTCAGCGCTGCGTCCAGGCAGCCGTAGTACCGGTCCGGGTCCCGGCAGATCAGGGAAAACTCCCGGTAGCGGAACCCCTCCTCCTGCACCAGCCTGCGGATGGTGGCCGCGGCAAACTCCGCCTCCTCATAGGGGTCCCGGGCCTCAAACACCACCACCCCCTCCTGATCCGGCGAGGTCAAGATCTCCTGGGCGCAAAACAGCTGGGACTCCACCAGCTTCAAGTTTTCCTCCCGAAACCGGGGCGCCCCGGTGAGCACCACCGGCGGCTCCACAGACACCCCGTTTTCCCCCGCCAGGGCCGAAAGCCTGCGGCGGGTCCGGTCCACCAGGGCAAACAGGCCGGTCCCCGTCTGGTCCAACCCGTCGGTACACAGGGCCACCACCACCCGCTCCGCCCGGCGAAGAATCTGGGCAAGCACTCGCAGCTCCTGGGCCGTGAACCCTTCAAAAGAGTCCACCGCCACTGTGCAGCCCTGAAAAAAGCTGCTGGTCTCCAAGGTCTGGGCCAGCCGTGTCAGATCGTCCCGGGAATCTAAGTAGGAAGCCCCCACCAAAGCCTCGTACGTTCCGTACACCAAAGAGAGCTCCCGCAGCTTTTGGGCAAGGCCTCGGTTCTCCAACGTGCGGGAGAGGTCCAGCAGCTGCTCCGGGGAAATGCCGCACAGCTTCATCTCATTGACAGCGGACAGCATTAGATCGTTGATCCGGCCGCTCTGGGCCGCGCTCTGGTACAACTCCAGCCGGTCCTGGCAGGCCTCCACCGCCCGGGCCATGAGGATGCGCCGCCCTCCCTCTGTGAGCCGGCGCCCCACTGCGCCTCCCTCCCGGCGAAACACGGCCTCCGCCAACCGGGTAAAACTGTACACCGGGATGGCGTTTCCCCCCACGGGGCCCGCCAGGCGCAGCATGGCCTTCTCCGTCTCAAAGGTATACTGTTCAGGCACCAGCAGCATGCTGGGCCCCTCCCCTGCTCGGGCCCGGTCCGCCAACAGCCGGCGCACATATTCCGTTTTGCCGCTGCCCGCCCGTCCTAAAACAAATTGCAGCATAAAACCTCCTCCCCGCTTTCTTGAAAGAAAGCTTGGCAAAGAACTTTACTTCGCGCTTTGGGCCGCTCGCTATCGCTCGGGCGTGTGTGTCGTTTCCTCGCGTTCGCGTGTTTCCGCCTAGTTGCAGTATGAGGCTTTCCGCCCTTGCCGCAGGCAAGTGGGCGGCCCGTCCTGTGCGGTCACGCACCCGCCCTTGCCGCAGGCAAGTGGGCGGCTTGTCCTGTGCGGCCACGCACCCGGTCACGGGCCTGGTACAGGCCATTTTTCCCATTATACCACAGCCGGGCTTGGGGGAAAAGGCCTCATCCCCGCAGCCACTCCCGCAGGGATTCCCACAGCTCCACCACCTTAAACTTCACCTGATAGGCCTGGGAATTCTCCACAATCTCCCGTTCCGCCTCGGGCAGAGCCAGCAGGGCCTCCTCCTGGGAGGCGGCAGGCAGGCACAGGGAGGGAAACACCACGCACCACCAGTTCTTGCCGGCCCCCTCCCCCAAGGTGATCCGCAAGGTCCGATACCGGCCTGCAGGCAGCCGGAAAGAGCCGTAGTCCCGAGTGGGAAAATACATCTCCGTCATCTGCGCCGTGGCCGAGTAGTCCATGTCCTGGTCGGCCAAGGTCTGCCGGGCTGTATCTCCCAGGCTCTCCAAATGGACGCAGAGAGCGGCGCTTGCCTCCTCCATGGTGGCGGCTCCCTCATACCAGCGGGAGGCCTCTTCCAACACGGCGTCCCGCACCAGCAGTTTGACCGCCTGGTCTTCCTCCCGGTTGGAATGGGCCACCACGTGCAGCCGCACCACGTTCTGAGGCAGCTGGGCGCAGGCGGCGGCAAAGGGGAAAAAGCTGGCTCCCACCGCCAGCAAAAAACCGCACACCAGAGCTTTTCCCAACAGCTTCCCCCGCAGAGACCAGGTCCCGCTTTTTTGTCTATGTTCCTGTTTCATGGCAAATTCTTCCTTTCCAAAAATGTTGGAGAGAGTATGCCCCTTTCTCAGGAGACTATGCGGCAACCCCAGGGAAGGCCTCACAAAAACCCATTTGACAAGCCTGCTATAATATCCACAGACCCATCCCTGGAAAACCTCTGCCGGACCCGGCACATACGAGAAAGGTTGTTGTTATGATCGATATTCTGCTAGACGCCTTGGTGGACACCCTGAAAACCCTGCCCTTCCTGTTCGGGGCCTATCTGCTCCTGGAATTTCTGGAGCACAGGGCCAGCGAAAAGCTGATCAACGCCCTCTCCCGGCTGGGCCCCTTGGGGCCTCTGGGAGGCGCGGCCCTGGGCCTTGTGCCCCAGTGCGGGTTTTCCGTGGCCGCTTCCAACTTTTACGCGGGGCGGCTTATCACCCCCGGCACGCTCCTGGCCGTATTCCTGGCCACCAGCGACGAAGCCCTGCCTATTTTGGTCTCCCAGCCGGGAGCCCTGCCCGACCTGTTTTTGCTGCTGGGAGTGAAATTCCTTTCGGGCGCCCTGTTCGGCATGGGGACAGACCTGCTGTGGAAACACCTGCCCCACCGGCAAGCGGAACACCCCTTTACGGAGCTGTGCCAAGACTGCGACTGCGAGCACCGGGGCATTCTCTCCGCCGCCCTGCTCCACACGGCCAAAATCGCCCTGTTCCTCTTTCTCATCAACCTGCTGCTGGGCGGCGCCATCCACTTTGTGGGGGAAGAGCGCATCTCCCAAGTGCTGCTGTCCGGCAGCGTGTTCCAGCCCTTTGTGGCGGCGCTGATCGGCTTTATTCCCAACTGCGCCTCCTCGGTGATCCTCACCGAGCTGTACCTGGCCGGCTCCCTGTCCTTTGGGGCCGCTGTGGCAGGGCTGTGCACCGGGGCCGGGGTGGGCCTGGCCGTGCTTTGGAAAGCCAACCGCCACCCCAAGGAAAACCTGCTGCTCATGGTCCTGCTCTACGGAAGCGCCGTGTGCACGGGGCTTTTGTCCCAGGCCGTTCTCTGGATGGTGGGATAACGTTTTCCGAACCTTTTCCCGCAGGGAGAGAAAAAGTTGAAAAACAGCGGGTATACTGTGGCCATGAAAAAGGAATCCGCAAAAGGAGGGGCAAACCGTGGCTTATCGCATTTTGGTGGTGGACGACGAACGGGACATTGTGCAGATGCTTCGGGACTTGTTCACCCGCAAGGGATACCAGGTGCTCTGCGCCTGCCAGGCCCAGGAGGCCCTGGCCCTGTGCGCCCAGCAGCCGGATT
The DNA here is from genome assembly GCA_904374805.1 of uncultured Neglectibacter sp. Lineage (GTDB taxonomy): Bacteria > Bacillota > Clostridia > Oscillospirales > Acutalibacteraceae > Acutalibacter > Acutalibacter pullicola. Next base: position 37,696 of record CAJFEW010000014.1, on the reverse strand, counting down.
TGATCCTGCTGGACGTGAACATGCCCGACATAGACGGTTTTGCTTTGTGCCGGCAGATCCGGGACTTTGTCAGCTGTCCCATTTTGTTTCTCACCGCCCGGGTGGAGGACGCGGACAAGCTCCAGGGCTTTGCCGCCGGAGGGGACGACTACATTTTAAAACCCTTTTCCACCCAGGAACTGCTGGCCCGGGTGGGCGCCCACCTGCGCCGGGAGGAGCGCCGCCAAAGCCAGGCCCAGGTAAAATTCGACCAGGGTCTGGCCATCGACTACGGGGCCCGGTGCGTGTACCAAAATGGGGAGCCGGTACACTTGGCCAAAAAGGAGTTTGACATTCTGGAGCTGCTGTCCCTGCACCCCTCCCAGGTGTTTGACCGGGAGCACATTTACGAATCCGTGTGGGGCTGGGACAGCGAGGGGGACAGCTCCGTGGTGGCGGAACACATCCGGCGCATCCGGGCCAAGCTCACGGCGGCAGGCTGCGGCGACCGGATCGTCACTGTGTGGGGCGTGGGCTACAAGTGGCAGTGAAGTTTTTTAAAAGGGAAAAAACCTCCGGCAAGCTTCCCTGGCGGCGCAGGGTGTCCCTGCGGTGGACGCTGGTGTTCACCACGGTGCTGTGCTCTTTGGGCGCTTTTCTCCTCATTGCTTTGGAGAGCTGGGGGCTGGAATGGGCCAGGGACGCCCTGTACCTTAAGTACATCACCCCCTACTACGCCGACGAAAGCGAAACGGGAGAATACTACTCCGTTTCCCCAGACGGCACGGTGCTCTACGTGGAGGCCACCATGCCCTACGCCTATGTGGACCCGGAGACGAAAGAGATTTACCCCATAGAGACCACCTCCCCCACCCAGTTCATTCCGGCAGGGCCCCTGCGGTTTTTTTACAAAAACGTGGGGCAAATCGCCGTCTGTATCTTTGTCCTCACGGCGGCTTTCGCTTTCCTAATAGACGCCTGGTGGTTCTACCGGTGGAAAATCAAAAAGCCCCTGGCCATCCTCCACAAAGCCGCCCAAAAAATCGGGCAGAGCGACCTGGACTTTCACGTGGAAACCCCCAGCAGCGATGAACTGGGCCAGCTGTGCCGCTCCTTTGAGACCATGCGGGCCTCTTTGGAGGAGAACAACCGGGCCCTGTGGAACACGGTGGAGGAGCGCCGCCGTCTCAACGCCGCCTTTGCCCACGACCTGCGCACCCCTTTGACGGTGCTGCAAGGGTACAGCGACCTGCTGCTGGACGCCTTGCCTTCCGGGGACCTGTCCCCGGAAAAGACGGTGTCCACCGTCTTGACCATGAAGCGCAGCCTGATGCGCCTGCAGCGTTACGTGGAAAGCATGAACTCCCTGCAGCGGCTGGAGGACCTGCAGCCGCAAAAGACCTCCCTGTCTTTTTCCGCGCTGTGCGGCCGCCTGCGGGAGACAGGGGAAATTCTGCGCCAGGAGGGGTTCTCCTTCTCCAGCCAAGGGGACGGGCCGGTTTCCCTGGACACGGAACTGTTGTTTCAGGTGTACGAAAATCTTCTCTCCAACGCCGGACGGTACGCCCAAAGCCAGGTGTGGGCCGCCGCCGTTTTAGAGGGGCCTGTCCTCTCCCTCACCGTGGAGGATGACGGCCCGGGATTTCCCCCTGCAGCCTTAAAACGGGCCGCCGAACCCTACTACCGGGGAGACAACTCCCCCTCCCCCCAGGGCGAACTGCACTTTGGCTTGGGCCTGTACATCTGCCGCTCCCTGTGTGAAAAGCACGGAGGCCGCCTAACCCTTGCCAACCGTCCCCAAGGAGGCGCCCGGGTGACCGCCTCCTTCCAGGTGGAAGCCGTCCCGGGACCGGGGACTCTGTGAGCAGCTCCCCCAGGGCCCGGCAGGAAAAAGCAGGCGGTCTCCCGCCGTGCTTCTGTGCAAAAGCGCTGTCGTGTAACGCGGCAGCGTTTTTTTTGCTGCCTATGAGCTTAAGAAAGCCCCTGCGTTCACCAGGGGCAACTAAAAACCTAGCACCCTTCCAGGGGCCAGCAAAGATTGCGCCCCTCCGCCCTCTGAGCAAACCGGTGGTTTGGACGTGAAAAAACGGGGCGGACCGGTCTTCCGCCGGGTCCGGGAAAGAAAAAATCGCGAACCTCACCTGCGTGAAGTCCGCGACTTTTTGTTATTTCGACTTTTTATTATTTTGAGGGCGCAGCCCCGGGTTTACTTATCGGCGTAATCCCAGCCTCGATCCAGAGGGCAGCCCAGGTAGAGCCTTCCCTTTCCCTCCAGGCGCTGCATACAGGCCCGGGCCGCCTCTTCCGAGGTAAACAGCCCGAACACTGCGGAGCCGCTGCCGGTCATGCTGGCGCCCAAGGCCCCGGCAGAGAGCATCACCCGTTTGATCTCCCGCACCTGCTGAAGCTTCATGGTTTCGTCAAACCGGTTGGCCAAGGCCTCCCCAATGCGGCGCAGATCGCCCCCGGCCAACAGGGGCAGCATGCGCTCCGTCCCACGCTCCCGGGACAGGGGGAACTGATCGATCAGCGCATAGGCCCGGGGAGTGCTCATGCCCGCCGGAGGCTTACACAGCAGCACCCAGCACGCCGGCAGGGGAGCCACCGGCTCCACCTGTTCCCCCACGCCCTGGCAGCGGCAAGTGCCACCCACCACGCAGAAGGGCACGTCCGCCCCCACCTTGGCCCCCAGGGACACCAGCGTCTCCTGGGACAGCCCGGTGTGAAACATCTGGTTCAGCCCGTGCAGCACAGCCGCGGCGTCGGCGCTGCCTCCCCCCATGCCTGCCCGGCTGGGGATATATTTGCGCAGAGAGAGGGAAATCCCCTGGCCGGTGATGCCGCAGTGCTCCAAGAAGTACTGAGCCGCCCGGAAGGCGGTGTTTTTTGTATCCACCGGCAGGTACTCCCGGTTGCAGAACACCCGGATGCCCGGCTTACTGGTTTTTTTGATTTCCACCTCGTCCCACACGGAGACGCTCTGCATAATGGTATCCAGCGTATGATAGCCGTCCGGCCGACGGCCTGTCACATCCAACGTTAAATTGATTTTCGCATATGCCTTAACTTTCATCCTTCTCTCCCTCCCCCCGCTTTCTTGAAAGAAAGCTTGGCAAAGAACTTTTCTTCGCGCACGCCGCTTTTATAGCGGCGCACCCTAGTGCGGGTGGATTCTCCGTGGCCCGCGTTGCTGCCCTGTGGGGGCCTTTTTTCAAAAGGCCTTGACGGAGAATTTTTTTCGCGCACGACGCTTTTATAGCGGCGCACCCTAGTGCGGGTGGATTCTCCGCGGCCCGCGTTGCTGCCCTGTGGGGGCCTTTTTCAAAAGGCCTCGTTTTTTATTGGCCTGCGGCGCGGCCTGTCTGGGGGTGCACTCCTCCGCCAGCAGGCGCGCACGCCAGGTGACCTATGGCACAGGTGCGGCGTTTAGCCGCCGCCCCAAAGCGCGATTTGTCCTGTGCGGTCACGCACCCGCCCGGCCACGGGCCGGCCTGTCTGGGGGTGCACTCCCCCGCCAGCAGGCGCGCACGCCAGGTGACCTATGGCACAGGCGCGGCGTTCAGCCGCCGCCCCAAAGCGCGATTTGTCCTGTGCGGCCACGCACCCGCCCGGCCACGGGCCGGCTTGCCTGGGGGTGCACTCCCCCGCCAGCAGGCGCGCACGCCAGGTGACCTATGGCACAGGTGCGGCGTTTAGCCGCCGCCCCAAAGCGCGATTTGTCCTGTGCGGCCACGCACCCGCCCGGCCACGGGCCGGCTTGCCTGGGGATGCACTCCCCCGCCAGCAGGCGCGCACGCCAGGTGACCTATGGCACAGGCGCGGCGTTTAGCCGCCGCCCCAAAGCGCGATTTGTCCTGTGCGGCCACGCACCTCAGTGGCGCAGAAGGCTCCAGCGCTGGATGTCGATCACATGCTGGGGGCACATCTCGTGGCAGCAGAAGCAGCGAATGCAGCGCTTGTAGTCGATGACCGCCTTCCCCTGGCGGATGGCGATGGTGTGCTGCGGGCAGCTTTCGGCGCACTTGCCGCACCCCACACACGCCCCCTTTCGAATCTTGGGCAAGGGGGTCGCGATCTTTTTCGCCGCCGGCCGCAAAAACTTGGGCAGCCGGTCGATAAAGTCCGTACTGGCGGCCTCCGCTTTTTGGAAATCCCCCAAGAGCAAAGGCTCCAAGGGCTCCTTCACCAACGTGCACTCCTTGGGGGAAAGGGGCCCCAACCCCCGGCGGTGGGCCTCCTGCAGCATGAGGACACTCTCCGGGTCTATGCCGATGAGGGTGGCCATGCACACGTCCAGGGCGTAAGGGCTTTTGCTGGCCCCCAGCACCCCCGCCTGCCGGGGAACGCCGCCGGTAGGCCCGTTGCCCTCCATGGCCAAAATGCCGTCGGTCAAGCACAGATCCGGCTGGAGAAAATCGCACAAATCCACCAGCATCTCTGAAAAAGGCCCCTTTTCCGGAAACCGGCAGTGAAGCTCCGGCTTCTGCAGGCCGGGCACCGCGCCGAACAGGTTTTTCACCGCTCCGGAAAAGCCCACCATCCCGTGGGTCTTCAGCTTGCACAGGTCGATGAGATAGTCCCGGGTGAGGAAGGGCTCCGCCACGGAAAGCTGCTTGCAGCGCCGGGCCCCCGGCAGGGTGACCTCCCGGCTCTTACATTCGGTGTACAGGGCAAAGCCGCAGGCCTCCGCCATTTCCGTGTAGCCGCATCCCCGGAAGACCGCCTTCATGGCAGCAGGGGTGTAAGGCCCCCCGGGGCTTTCCGCGATGAGCACTTTTCCCCCGGCCTTCTGCACGCATTTGCCCACGGCGGCCACCAAGGCCGGGTGGGTGGCAATGGCCGCCTCGGGCTTAGAGCTCATCACCAGGTTGGGCTTTAAGACCACCTGCATGCCGGGCCGGAGCTCCTCCCACACGCCCAGGGCGGTAAACGCCTCCTCCACCTGGCGAAGCAGCTCCTCCGGCTCGTAGCCGCCGCACCGGGAGAGCCAGACAGCTTCCCCTGCCATCAAAGCTCCTGCAGGAACGCTTCCATGCGCTCCAGGGCTTCGATGATGTGTTTGGTGGAGTAGCAGTAGGAGATGCGCACAAAACCCTCCCCGCAGGCGCCAAAGGCATCCCCGGGCACCACCGCCACCCGGTGGGTGCGGATGAGCCGCTCACAGAACTCCATAGAGGTGAGGCCTGTGGACTTCACAGAGGGGAACACATAAAAGGCGCCCTCGGGTTCAAAGCATTTTAAGCCCATGCGGTTGAGGCCGTCTACAATCAGACGGCGGCGCATGTCGTACTGGGTGCGCATATACTCCATGTCGTCGTCCCCGTTTTTCATGGCCTCAATGGCGGCGTACTGGCTCATGGTGGGGGCGCTCATAATGGCAAACTGGTGCAATTTGGTCATGAGGGAAATGATCGCCTCCGGCCCGCAGGCGTAGCCCATGCGCCAGCCGGTCATGGAGTGGGACTTGGAAAACCCGTTGACCAAAATGGTCCGCTCCTGCATGCCGGGCAGGGCGGAAAAGGCGGTGTGGGGCTCCTCCCCGTAGGTGAGGGAGGCGTAAATCTCATCGGAGAGCACCAGCAGGTTGTGGCGCTCCACCACCCGGGCCACCGCTTCCAGATCGCTGCGGCGCATGACGGCGCCGGTGGGGTTGTTGGGGTAGGGCATAATGAGGAGCTTTGTCTTGTCCGTGATCTTCTCCTCCAGCTCCTCCTCCGTCAGGCGGAACTTGTTTTCCGGTTTGGTCTCGATGATCACCGGCACGCCCCCCGCCATTTCCGTAATGGGCACATAGCACACAAAGCTGGGTTCGGGGATCAATACCTCGTCCCCGGGCTCAATCAGCGTGCGCACGCACAGGTCAATGGCCTCGCTGCCGCCCACGGTCACAAGGACCTCCGTCTGGGGGTCGTATTTCACATGGTAATGGCGCTCCACAAAGTTGGAGATCTCCGCCCGCAGCTGGAGGAACCCCCGGTTGGGGGTATAGCTGGTGCGGCCTTTTTCCAAGCTCTCAATGCCCGCCTCCCGAATGTGCCAGGGGGTGTGGAAGTCCGGCTCTCCCACAGACAGGGAGATCACATCGTCCATCTCGTTGGCAATGTCGAAGAATTTCCGGATGCCCGAGGGCTTGATCTGCCGCGCGGTGCGGTTTACTAATTTCTCATACTCAATCACACAGATTGCTCCCTCTCTCGTCAATTTCTTCATAGTCGCTGGCGAACACCACGCCGCCGTCCTTATACTTGGTCAGCACAAAGTGGGTGGCCGTGGAAAGCACCCCGTCAATGGTGGCCAGGCGCTTGGAGACGAACATGGCGATGTCGGACATGGTCTTGCCCGTGACAGTGACCGCCAGATCATAGCCGCCGGACATCAGATAGACGCTCTCCACCTCGGGAAAATTCATCACACGGCCGGCGATTTCGTCAAAGCCGGTGTCCTTTTGGGGAGAGACCCGCAGCTCGATGAGAGCTGTGGCCCGGGGCACTTCGGTGCGCTCCCAGTTGATCAGGGCCTGATAGCCCTTGATGACGCCCTCTTTCTCGTACTTTTTAATGGCCTTCACCACGTCTTCCTCTTTCTCGCCCAGCATGGCAGCCAGCTGCGCGGTGGTGAGGGTGGCCTGGTCCTGTAGGATCTCCAAAAGCTGTTCCATAGCCATACAAATTCCTCCTGTTTTTATGCTTATTGCAACGGCAGCAAAAGTGGCTTGTGCCGCTCGTACACGGTGAAATAGCGGAAACCGGCCTCCCGAAGCATCTCCATGCCCTCTGCAATCCCCCGGCCCAAGTCGGCGGTGGTGTGGGCGTCGCTTCCCAAGGTGACCAGTTCTCCCCCCAGTTCCCGATAGCGCTTGACCAGGGGCAGGTCCGGCAGGGGCCTGCCGATTTTCTGCCGGTAGCCGGAGGTGTTCACCTCCAAGGCCTTGCCGGCGTCAATCAAGGCCCGGAAAATGCCGTCGATGGCCTCCCGGTGCCGGGACAGGTCCACCGGAATCCCGTGGTCCCCTTCGATGTACCGGAGCGGATAGGTCAAATGGCCCAAAGAGTCAAACTGCCCCCAAGCGATGACTTCCTGCTCCTCCGCCCAGTAGGTGGTGAGCAGTTCGTCGATGAAACCTGGCGCCACTTGGGAGTAGTCCAGGAAAAAGAAGTCCTCGTAGCCTCGGATGTTGTGAATGGAACCGATGACAAAGTCGTAGTCCCGGCCCTCCAGAGCCAGGGCGGCGGACGCCGGATCCTGGTTGGGCTGGCCCAGTTCGATCCCTGTATAAAAGCGGGTGCTTCCCCCCTGGGGGATTTGCAAAGCCATCTCCTCCCAAGCCCGTTCCACCCGGGGGCGGTAGCGGTCGGGGAAGTTTTGGCACTCGCAATGGTCGGTCAAAGTGTGCGCCCACAGGCCCAGCTCCTGCGCCCTGCGGCGCATTTCCAAAACGGTGTCGCTGCCGTCGGGAGAACAGTTGGAGTGGTTGTGGCAGTCGCAGGCAAACGAATAGCCCAAGAGATCTCACGCCCTTCCGTAGTTTTTTACTTTCGCTATTCTACCACACATCCGCCCAAAAAGGAAGCAAAGAAAGGGCCTTTTTCCCCAAAGAGAAGGAATGGTTCTTGACAGATGCAGGGCCTTCGGTCATAATGAATCCCAGAAAGATCCCAAGAAAGGAAGGCTTCCCTATGGAAAAAATGGAAAAAGCCGTGATCACGGTGATCGGCAAGGATATGGTGGGCATTTTGGCCAAGGTTTCCAGCATCTGCGCTCAAAAGGGCGTCAACGTGCTGGAGGTGACCCAGTCCATTTTGCAGGACATGTTCGTCATGGTGATGCTGGTGGACATCACCCGCGCCACTGTGGAGGTGGCCGGCCTGGCGGACGAATTTGACCGGCTGGGCGAAGAAAACAACCTGAAAATCCACGTGATGCACGAGGACATTTTCAACTCCATGCACAAGATCTAAGGGGGGCGGCTTCTTGAACACCAACGAAATCTTAGAGACCATTCAGATGATCGACAACGAAGACCTGGACGTGCGCACCATCACCATGGGCATTTCCCTGCTGGACTGCATCGACCCCGACGTGGACAAGGCCGCCGGGAAGGTCTACGACAAAATCTGCCGCTACGCTGAAAACCTGGTAAAAACCGGGGAGGATATCTCCCGGCAGTACGGCATCCCCATTATCAACAAGCGGATTTCCGTCACCCCCATCGCCATGATCGCCGGGGCCTGCCCCACCGCCTCCCCCATCCACTTCGCCAAGGCCTTGGACCGGGCCGCCCACACGGTGGGGGTCAACTTCATCGGGGGTTACTCCGCTTTGGTGCACAAGGGCTTTGGGCCCGGGGACTACGCTTTGATGGAGAGCATCCCCCAGGCTTTGGACGAGACGGAGCTGGTGTGCTCCTCCGTCAACGTGGGCACCACCAAGGCGGGCATCAACATGGACGCCGTGGAAAAAATGGGCCGCATCGTGAAGGAGACCGCCCAGCGCACCGCCGACCGGGAGTGCATCGGCGCGGCCAAGCTGGTGGTGTTCTGCAACGCCCCGGAGGACAACCCCTTTATGGCCGGCGCCTTCCACGGCCCCGGCGAGCCGGACTGCGTGATCAACGTGGGCGTCTCCGGCCCCGGCGTGGTCCGGGCCGCCATCAAAAAGCACGGGGAGGGCAAGAACCTGACGGAGATCGCCGAGCTGATCAAGCGGACGGCCTTTAAGATCACCCGCATGGGCCAGCTGGTGGCCCAGGAGGCCAGCCGCCGCCTGTGCGTGCCCTTCGGCATTGTGGACCTGTCCCTGGCCCCCACCCCCGCCATCGGGGATTCCGTGGCCTACATCCTGGAGGGCATGGGTCTGCAGCAGTGCGGCGCCCACGGCACCACCGCCGCCCTGGCCCTCTTAAACGACGCGGTGAAAAAAGGCGGCGTCATGGCCAGCTCCAGCGTAGGCGGCCTCTCCGGCGCCTTCATCCCCGTCACCGAAGACGCGGGCATGATCCAGGCCGCCCGCTCCGGCTGCCTGACCCTCACCAAGCTGGAGGCCATGACCGCCGTGTGCAGCGTGGGCCTGGACATGATCGCCATTCCCGGGGACACCAGCGCCGAAATCATCTCCGGCATCATCGCCGACGAAATGGCCATCGGCATGGTCAACTCCAAGACCACCGCGGTGCGGATCATCCCCGCAGTGGGCAAGCAGGCCGGGGAGGAGCTGGACTTCGGCGGCCTGCTGGGCAAGGGGCCCATCATGGACGTGAACCCTGCCAGCCCTGCGGAGTTTATCCACCGGGGCGGGAAAATCCCCGCGCCCATGCAAAGCCTGAAAAATTAACCCAAGCAGTGCTTGCCTTTTCCCTCTTTTTATGCTACACTGGATAAAAATTTATGGATTACCTGAAAGGAGTTTGCACAGTGGGCTGGAAGTTTGGCGTCCTTTTGCAGCTAAAAGGGCAAATTTAAGCCATCCCGTCTAGAAGTGCGCCCATTTTCCGGTGGATCCATGACAAACGACCTTTTGCCATGGCGTTTTCGCCATGGCTTTTTTTATTCCATCTCAAGAGATGCGGCGCACAATTTTGCATTTTTATTGAAACGAGATGGTTATTTATGCATATCAAACGTCAGCTTATTTTCCTCCACATTTACAACTTCCTGTTTTCCCTGCGCATAGCGGACGGCGTATGGGTGGTGTTCCTTCTTTCCAGAGGCTTCTCCCTAGCGCAGGTGGGCATTGCAGAGGCTGTGTTCCATGTGGTCAGTTTTCTTTGCGAGGTCCCCAGCGGCATAGCGGCCGACCTGCTGGGGAGGAAACGCACGCTGGTTGCCTCCAGCCTCTGCGGGGCCTGTTCGGCATTGCTGATGGCTTTCAGCCAAAGCTTTTGGGGCGTTTGCCTTTCCATGGCCTTCCAAGCGCTGATGTACAATTTCTGTTCCGGCACCCAAGAGGCCCTGACTTATGACAGCTTGCTTGCATCCGGGAAGGAAACCGCTTATCTCAAGCACAATGCTTGGCTGCGAGGGGCCTCTCAAGTTTCAGCTGCTTTGAGCAACCTGCTGGGGGGTGTGGCCGCCTTGCTGGGCTACTTTCCCGCGTACGCTGTTACAGCCCTGTGTTCCTGTGCCTGTGGAGCAGCTGCCCTGGCCCTGGCAGAACCGCAAGTTACCGAAGCCCAGCGCCGGCGTACCCAGCACCCCTTCGGGGAACTTTGGCCCCGCTTAAAGCAGCATGTAGGAGACAGTGCCTCCTTTTTACGGAACCACCCTCAGGCGGCGTGGAAGATTCTTTCCAGCGCCGCTGCCGCAACGCCCATTTACCTTACTTTCATGTATTTGCAGCAGCACCTGCTGGAAGGCGGCCTCCCGCCCCTGTTTTTAGGGGCAGCGCTGATGGCCCTCTACCTCGCTGGGGCCGCAGGCATGGCTTTGGGTGCAAAAGTGAAGTGCCGGCTGTTCCCCTGTGTGCTGGTCTGTGCGCTGTGTTGCGGCGGGGCCACTTTGCTGGCAGGCGCCCCCTGGTGGCCGGCAGCCTTGCTGGGCGGCGCCCTTGCCCAATGCTTTTACAACTTGCTTGACCTGCGGGTAGACGCCGCCTTAAACGAAGATTTCCCCAGCGACCAACGAGCCACTCTGGTCAGCGTAAGCAGCATGGCCTACAGCCTTTTGATGATTGTGGCCAGCCCAATTTCTGGAAGCATTGGGGATATTTCCGGCACCCAGCAGGCCCTTTGGAGTTTGGGGCTTGGATTGATCCTTGTTACGGCAGCAGGGGCGGCCGTTTACCGGTTCATATTCTATAAAAGAAATATTTGATCCAAAAACGAAGAAGCGGCGTGAAAATTTTCTCACACCGCTTTTTCTTTTGAACGAATCATGGTATCATAGAAAAATCAACAAAAAATCCATTCCAAAAAGGAGGCGTTCAGTATGGCCTCGTTGACACTGGAGGAAATGATGGCCATGCAGCGGGAGCTGCAGGAGAAGTTTGCAGAAAGCTGGGGACCCCGCTCTCCGGAATCCGCCCCCCTGCACATGCTGTGGCTGGTGGAGGAAGTGGGAGAAGTGGCCGCTATTTTCAAAAAGCGGAAACCCCAAGGCATTATGGAAGACCCCGTTGTCCGCGCCCACTTTCTAGAGGAAATGAGCGATATCTTGATGTACTTTACCGACATCCTCAACTTTTTGGAAGTCACGCCCCAGGAGTTTTCCGCCGCCTACCGGGCCAAACACGCCCGAAACATGAAGCGGAATTTTCCCCAAGAGCACCGGCAGTTTTTAACGCCAGACCAACACAACCAGGCATAAAGTGAGGATTTTTATGAAAAAGGAAAAACGTCCAAAAATCACCAGAGACCAGCGCCGCCAGCACACCCGAGAGATCCGCTCTCAAGCAAAAAAGGATGTGCGGCAGCACCCCCTGCTCTTTGCCACCTATGTGGTCCTGCGGGCCCTGGTGCTGGTTGTCCTGGTACTGGAGGCCGTAAAGGGAGATTACTACAACGTGTTTCTCTGCGGCCTGACTTTGGTGTTGTTTATGATCCCCACCTTTGTGGAGCACCGGCTGCACATCGATGTGCCCAACACCTTGGAAATCATCATTCTACTGTTTATTTTCTCCGCGGAGATTTTGGGGGAAATTCAAGAGTATTACCTGATGTTCCCCTTTTGGGACACCATGCTCCACACTATCAACGGCTTCTTAATGGCCGCCATTGGCATTGCCATGGTGGACATTCTCAACCGCTCCCGGAAGTTTAAGGTGCGCCTCTCCCCGGCCTTTGTGGCTTTGGTGGCCTTCTGCTTCTCCATGACCGTAGGGGTGGTGTGGGAATTTTTCGAGTACGGTATGGATGTCTTTTTCCACACGGATATGCAGAAGGACACCTGGATCAACACCCTCTACTCTGTCAGTCTAAACCCTGAGGGCCGCAATGTGGCCCAGCAGGTGACCGTGGACAGTGTGGTGGTCAACGGCCAGTCCTGGCCCGCCTATTTGGACATTGGCCTGCACGACACCATGAAAGACCTGCTGGTAAACTTCGTGGGAGCGGTGATTTTCTCCATCATCGGCGCCTTGTACATCATGGGCCGCGGCAAAGGGTGGTTTGCCCCCAAATTCATTCCCCGGCTGAAAGTAAACGAGCTGCCTCCCCCCTCGGAGGAAGCGGGCCTGTTGGAACCCATCCCTCTGGAGGAAGACGCCCCTGCCGAGGAAAACTCCTCCCTCTGCGAAACCTGCGTGTTCTGCCGCATCCTGCAGGGGACAGAACCCTGCTACACCATTTACGAAGACGAATACACCCTGGCCTTTTTGGACACGGCGGGGGATGTGGAAGGCCACACGTTGGTGATCCCCAAAAAGCACGTGGAATCCCTCATGCACTGCGGCGAGGAAACCGCCCTGCAGCTGGCAGGCACGGTCCGTCTCATCTGCGAGCACTATGTAAACCGCTGCGGCTTCGACGGGGTCAACGTGCTCAGCGCCAGTGGGAAAAGCGCCCAGCAATCGGTGCCCCACCTGCACTTTCACATTCTGCCCCGCCGGGAAGGGGACGGCGTAAACGCCTGGCCCCGTCTGGGCAAGGATGGCCACAACCTGGAGGAAGTGGCCCGGCGCCTGCGCCTGCAGCCGTCTGAGGACACCCCTTCCACCCCTCCTAAAGAGGAGTAAAACTCAAAGTTGCTCCCCAGGCAATGGGCGCGGTCCTGTCCACGTGTGTTAGAATTCGCCGGATTGTGCGTTTGCCTTTGGAAAAACCTTCGTTTTACACATTCCTATCCCTTATTAAGAAAGGAGCCGTTTGTTTTATGGAAACCAAAATCACCACAAAGCAGGGCGCCCTGCAAGGCGTTCTCAGCCAAGATGGCAAAACCTGTATCTTCCGGGGCGTGCCCTACGCCCAGCCCCCGGTGGGGGAGCTGCGGTTCCGCCGTCCCCAGGCCCATGAACCTTGGGAAGGCGTGTGGGACTGCACCGCTTTCGGTCCCCGATGCCCCCAGGCGGATCTGGCCTCCATGGACTTTTACGGCAAGGAGTTCTACGACGCCATGGTCCCCCGGGAGGACGAAGACTGCCTGTACCTGAACATTTGGACCCCGGCGCAGGCCCAGCCGGAAGATAAGCTGCCGGTGCTCTTTTGGATTCACGGCGGCGCGTTTATGCACGGCTGCGGCAGTGAAAAGGAGTTTGACGGGGAGACCTTTGCCCGGCAAGGGGTGATTTTGGTCACCATCAACTACCGGGTCAACGCCTTCGGCTTTTTTGCCCACCCGGAGCTGGAAAAAGAAAACCCGGAGGGGGTTTCCGGCAATTACGGCATTCTCGACCAGATCTTCGCCCTGCAGTGGGTGCGGGAAAACATTGCCGCCTTTGGAGGCGATCCGGAGAAGATCACCATTGACGGCCAGTCCGCCGGCTGCATGAGCGTGCAGACTCTCTCCTCCTCTCCTCTGACAAAGGGGCTGTTCCAGGGCGCTATCCTGCAAAGCGGCGGCGGTATTCGGGCTCTGGGCACCACTCCGTCCAAAGAAACTCTGTGGGAGATCTCCCAAAAGCTGCTGGAACACCTGGGCTGCTCCACCGTGGAACAGCTGCGGCAGGCGCCGGCGAACACCCTGCGGGACGCCGCCTACGCCGTGCAGGGAGAGGAGCTTCGCTGGAGGCCCCATGTGGACGGCTGGCTGCTGCCTGCCACCACCGATGAGCTGGCGGAGAGCGGGGCCATTCACCCCATCTCCTATATGATCGGCTCCACCGGCGACGACATCGGCGACGGGAAGCTGCTGCAGGAAAGCGGCGCCCGCTGGTGCGAAAACCTGCAGAAGCTGGGCCGCCGGCCCGCCTATTTCTACTTCTTCGACCGAAAGCTGCCTGGAGACAGCGCGGGAGCCTTCCACTCCTGCGAGCTGTGGTACCAGTTCGGCACGTTGGACCGCTGCTGGCGCCCCTGGGAAGATTGTGACCGGGAGCTCTCCCAGGTCATGAACAGCTACTGGGCCAACTTCGCCAAAACCGGCGATCCCAACGGGGAAGGCCTGCCGGAGTGGAAGGCCTACACCCAGGAGAACACCCAGCCCCTGGTGCTGGGGGAAACCGTCGGGCAGCCCAAAAACTAAACCGCGAAGCGGCATACAGGTTCCGTCCGCCGTTTCAAAAGTCCCTGGCCGCCAGTGGCGGCCCCCAAGCGCCGGCAGAACCGGAAGAAGAGACGCGCGGTTGGGGCAAAGCCCCAAGGTCTTTACCCGGCGCGGCCGGCAAAGAGAAGTCAGGGAGATGTTCCTACCGGATAAAGCCCGTAAACAATCTCCCAAAGGATCCCCAAAACACAAAAAGAGGACAACCGGGTTTTCACACTCGGTTGTCCTCTTTTCATTGGCAGGAAAAGGGCCGGCTTTTTTGCCGGCTTACGCCGTCTTTAAGGCCGCAGGGGCTCTGCCCCCCTTGCGAACTTTCACACCGCTTCGCGGTTTTTACTTGATCTCCTTGCTGTCCACCTCGGCGCGCATCTTCTGGGCGAAGGCCTCCAGTTCCATGGAACCCAGGTCCCCGTCGGCCCGGTGGCGCACGGAGATGGCGCCGCTTTCCGCTTCCTTGTCGCCCACCACCAGCATGTAGGGCGTGCGCTGCAGCTGGGCCTCCCGGATCTTGTAGCCGATCTTCTCATTGCGCAGGTCGCACTCCACCCGGAAACCGGCCTGCTCCAGCTGGGCCTGCACCTGCTGGGCATAGGCGTGGTGCCGCTCGGAGATGGGCAGAATCACCGCCTGCACCGGGGACAGCCACAGGGGGAACTTGCCTGCAAAGTGCTCGGTGATCACACCGATGAACCGCTCGATGGAGCCCAGCACCACCCGGTGCAGCATGACGGGCCGGTGCTTCTGGCCGTCCTCGCCCACATACTCCAGCTCGAAGCGCTCGGGCAGCTGGCTGTCCAGCTGCACCGTGCCGCACTGCCAGGTACGGCCCAGGGAGTCGGCCAGGTGGAAGTCCAGCTTGGGACCGTAGAAAGCACCGTCCCCCTCGTTGATTTCAAAGTCCTTGCCCATCTCGGTGATGGCCTCTTTCAAGATCTCCTGGTTGTGCTCCCACTGCTCCACAGTGCCGATGTGGTCCTCGGGCATGGTGGACAGCTCGATCTTGTAGGTGAGGCCAAACACAGAGTACACCTCGTCAAACAGGCGCACCACGTTCTTCAGCTCGTCCTTGAGCTGGTCGGGAGTCATAAACAAGTGGGCGTCGTCCTGGGTGAAGCACCGCACCCGGAACAGCCCGTGCAGCGCGCCGGAAAGCTCGTGCCGGTGCACCAGGCCCAGCTCGCCTACCCGCAGGGGCAGGTCCCGGTAGGAGTGGGGCTGGCTCTGGTAGACCATCATACCGCCCGGGCAGTTCATGGGCTTGATGGCAAAATCTTCCTCGTCGATAACGGTGGTGTACATGTTGTCTTTATAGTGGTCCCAGTGGCCGGAGCGCTCCCACAGCTTCCGGCTGAGGATGACCGGTGTGGAGACCTCCACATAGCCGTACTTCTTGTGAACTTCCCGCCAGTAGTCGATGAGCAGGTTCTTCAGCACCATGCCCTTGGGCAGGAAGAAGGGGAAACCGGGGCCTTCGTCCCGAAGCATGAACAGGTTCAGCTCCTTGCCCAGCTTGCGGTGGTCACGCTTTTTGGCCTCTTCCAGCATCTGCAGGTGCTCGTCCAGCAGGCTCTGTTTGGGGAAGGAAATGCCGTACACCCGGGTGAGCATCTTGTTTTTGGCGTCACCCCGCCAGTAGGCGCCGGTGATGGCGGTGAGCTTCACCGCCTTCACGCTACCGGTGCTCAGCAGATGGGGGCCGGCGCACAGGTCGGTGAAATCCCCCTGCTTGTAAAAGCTGATGTTCTCCCCTTTTCCGGCGTGCTCGGCGATCAGCTCCTCCTTGTAGGGCTGGTCTGCCATGAGCTTCTGGGCTTCTTCCGGGGGCAGCTCAAAGCGCTCCAGGGGCAGGTTTTCCTTGATGATCTTCTTCATCTCCGCCTCAATGGCAGGCAGGTCCTCGGTGGAGAGGGGCTTCTCCATGTCGAAGTCGTAGTAGAACCCGTTTTCAATGGCCGGGCCAATGGAAAACTTGGTGCCGGGGTACAGCCGCATCACTGCCTGGGCCATGATGTGGGAGGTGGTGTGCCAGTAGGCGTGCTTGCCCTCCGCCGTATCGAAGGTGAGGATTTCCAGGGCGCAGTCCTTTTCCAGGGGCGTGCGCAGGTCGCAAACCTCCCCGTCCACTTTGGCGGCGCAGGCGGATTTGTACAGCCCCATGCCAATGGACTTGGCCACATCCGCCGGGGTGACACCTGCTTCAAATTCCTTGCATTGGCCTTTCAGATCGATCGTAATCATAGGTTGCTCCTTTCCGCCGGGACAAACAAAAAGCCCGCCCCAGCAAAGCTCTGGGGCAGGCGTTCGGCTTCTTTTCAAATTTTGCCAAAAACCCGCGGTTCCACCCGGATTCAAAGCGCAAACCCAGCGGCGTGCTCCCCCAGGTGCGCTTCCTCGTTGGGGCCTGTAACGGGGCCGTCCGTCGTGCCTTAGGCGGGAAAAGTCCCCCGCGGTCGGACGATGCTCGGAGGTGGTGTTCCCTTCCCCAACGGAGGCGGGCTGCTTTCAGCCGGCGGCAGGCCCTCTCTGTTCCCCGCTGCAGCGGGAAAGGACTTCCTCTTCTGCGCATCTATGCTCTGTGTGTCATCATAGCACCGGTTCCCCAAGGCTGTCAAGCCTTTCCGAAAAAAACTGCGGCACACGTCCCCTTGGCATCCCTTTGTTTTTTGTGCCAGTTTTGCGGAAACCTTTACAAATTTCTTGACAACTGCCCACGCCAGGCGCTACAATAAATAAAAGTGCATTCGGCGCTTTTCATATATGATTTTCCCTGTTTTTCATTTTTACTTATTCTTTTTATTGAGTAATTTTCCATAAAAATCGCCGTAAACCGACCGTTTTTCCTCCTCCCTCCGTCTCCCTGCGGGACCGGGGGCGGCGCAATAAACCGACTAAGAGAGAAATGAAATCTGAAGAAAAAAATTATAGCGAGAAGCGGCCATACTGCGCTTTCCCGGGGTTTTACTACACCCGGAACCTCAACCTATCTGGAATGTGAACTGCATACGAGAATCGAGGAAAAGGAGGTGCCTGATTGGGCCAAGTTGCTGTATGGCTGTGCATTGTCATTGCTGTTCTAGCTGCCGCTGCCGCCGGCGTAGTCGCCTTTCTTCTGGGCGTCAACTACCGCAAGAACAAGGCGGAGGCGGAAATCGGCTCCGCCGAGCAAGAGGCCAAGCGGATTGTGGCAGACGCCATCAAATCCGCCGAAGCTAAGAAAAAGGAAATTGTACTGGAAGGCAAAGACGAACTGCATCGCCTGAGAGACGAATCGGAAAAAGAGCTCAACAACCGGCGCAAAGAAATTCAGCACCAGGAACGGCGCATTCTCCAAAAGGAGGAGAGCCTGGAGAAAAAGCTGGAGAGTATGGAGCGCAAGGAAAACCAGATCGACCAGAAAAACAAAAAGGCCGACGAACGGTTGAAAGAGGCCGAAGCTGTGAAAAAGAGCCAGTTTGACATGCTGGAAAAAATCTCTTCCTTCACGGTGGACCAGGCAAAAGAATACCTGCTGAACAACCTGGAAAACGAGCTGACCCACGAGAAGGCTGTGAGAATCCGGGAGTTTGAGCAGCAGACCAAGGAGGAGGCGGACCAGTCCGCCCGGGAAATCATCGCCTTGGCCATTCAGCGCTGCGCGGCGGACCATGTGTCGGAGGCCGCCATCAGCGTAGTTCCCCTGCCCAACGACGAGATGAAGGGCCGGATCATCGGCCGGGAAGGCCGGAACATCCGGGCCATTGAAACCCTCACGGGCGTGGACCTGATCATTGACGACACACCAGAGGCCATCACCCTTTCCAGCTTTGAGCCGGTCCGCCGGGAGGTGGCCCGCATTGCGCTGGAGAAGCTCATTGCCGACGGGCGCATTCATCCCACCCGCATTGAGGAGACGGTGGAAAAGGCCCGCCGGGAAGTGGAGTCCACCATCAAGCAAGAGGGCGAGCGCGCCGTGCTGGAAGTGGGCCTGGGCGGCATTCACCACGAGCTGGTGAAGCTGTTGGGCCGCCTGCGCTACCGCACCAGTTACGGCCAAAACGTGCTGAACCACTCTTTGGAGGTGGCGTTCCTTTCGGGCATGATGGCTTCCGAACTGGGGTTGGATCCCACCGTGGCCAAACGGGCCGGCCTGCTGCACGACATTGGCAAGGCCTTAGACCATGAGATGGAAGGCTCCCACGTACAGATTGGCGTGGAAGTGGCCCGGAAGTACCGGGAGAGCGAGGCGGTCATTCACGCCATCGCCGCCCACCACGGGGACGTGGAGGCAAAAACTGTCATTGCCTGCATTGTGCAGGCGGCAGACGCCATTTCCGCTGCCCGGCCCGGCGCCCGTCGGGAGAATTTGGAAAACTACATCAAGCGGCTGGAGAAGCTGGAAGAGGTGGCCTCCTCCTTCGACGGGGTGGAGAGCTGCTACGCCATCCAGGCCGGCCGTGAGATTCGTGTCATGGTGAAACCTGAAAAGGTCAGCGACGAGCAGATGACGCTGCTGGCCCGGGACATCTGCAAGAAGATTGAAGCGGATTTGGACTAACATGATCCGGGAGAGCCGGGCCGTGGACTACGCGAAATAAAAATGGCAGAGATAGGAGAGGTCCCCAATGAAAGAAAAATTGGAAACTCTTTTTGGAAACTTTGGTTGCGCCTTGTACTATCTCAGCGCCCTACTTCTGACTGCTATTCCTTTTATTTTGATTGACTGCCCGGCCTGGCTTGCCGGCCTTCTCATTACTGCTTCTGCAGCGATTCCGTATATTGGCATTGTCATTCAAATTGCCGTCTGGATATGGGGTCTTGTCGTTGCAATTTCGTTACCAACTGACTTTTGGGTTATCGTGTTTTATATCGGCTTTTTCCTATTTATAGTTTCGACGATAGTTCCTGCGATCTTATCTTTGCTCCCAGATCGGAAACGTAAAACCGAAGTCAAAGAGGGCAACGGTTCATTCGCCCCGGGCGTGTACAATCGCACCGGCGAGACTTTCAACCACCCCGTTGATTATCTGGCAGATAGTGTACCCGAAGAGGAGCTAGAAGAAGACCAGGAAGAAGAAACACAAGCGAAGGCCGAATATAAACCAGTGCAAAAAGTAAAAGTCTATCGACGGGAAAAGCATTAACAGAAACCGTTCTTCACCTTCTACGTGGTGTTAACACGGTTTTGCTTATCAACAGCAACTAATTGTTCAATAGGAGATGGTATTCTGAACATCCTGTGCATCGGCGACGTGGTGGGCAGCATCGGCTGCCAGTTCCTGCGCAGCCGCCTGCCCACCCTGAAAAAGACCAAAGCCATCGACCTGGTGATTGCCAACGGGGAAAATTCCGCCGATGGCAACGGCATCACCCCCGCCTCGGCGGAACACCTGCTGGACAGCGGCGTAGACGTGATCACCACCGGCAACCACAGCTTCCGCCGGCGGGAGTCCTACGACCTGTACGACACCTGGGACAACCTGCTGCGGCCCGCCAACTTCCCCTCCCAGGCCCCTGGAAAAGGGCTGTGCGTGGTGGACAAAGGACGGGTGCAGGTGGCGGTGATCAACCTGATGGGCACCGTGTATCTGGAGAGCCTGCGCTGCCCCTTTGAGACGCTGGACGCCCTGCTGAAAACCCCAGACCTGCCCAAGCTGTGCGTGGTGGATTTTCACGCGGAGGCCACCGGGGAAAAACGAGCCATGGGCTTTTACGCCGACGGACGGGTGACGGCCCTGTTCGGCACCCACACCCACGTGCCCACTGCCGACGCCTGCCTGCTGCCCCACGGCACCGGCTACTTGACCGACGCAGGCATGACCGGGGTGATTGACTCCGTGCTGGGGGTCAAGAAGGAAATCATCATCGGCAAGCTGCGCACCAAGATGCCCGCCCGGTTCGACCTGGCCAAGGGCCCTTGCAAAATGGACGCCGTCCTGTTTACCGCCGACGAGTCCACCGGCCTGTGCACCGGTGTAGAACGGCTGACCTTGATGGATTGACCGCCTTTGGTTTCCAGCGCCCGCTTGTGTTTAGCAAGCGGGCGCTTTCATTTTTTCTCCTTCCCCAGGGGCAGGGCCTCCTTTTTTTGGCGCTTTTTTCAAAAATCCTCAGGTTACGATTGTATTTTTAAAAAATCTGTGATAAACTAAACCAAAGATACGCCATCTAAAGACGCGAAGGATGTGTTAACCGTGATTTCGGGTTCTCAATTGAAAAACGCCATTCTGTCGGGCTCTAACAACATTGCAAAATATAAAAAACAGATCAACGAACTGAACATCTTCCCTGTGCCCGATGGGGACACAGGCACCAATATGTCCATGACCATCGGCGCTGCCGCCCAGGCGCTGCAGAAGGAGGAAGATACCCTTCCTGCAAGCCAAATGGCCAAGAAGGCCGCCTCCTCCATGCTACGGGGCGCCCGGGGCAACTCCGGCGTGATTTTGTCCCTGCTGTTCCGGGGCATTTCCAAAGGCTTGGAAGAAAAGGAAGAAATCTCCGGGGAAGACCTGGTGGCCGCTCTGGAGCTGGGGGTGGAAGAGGCCTACAAGGCGGTGATGAAGCCCACAGAAGGCACCATCCTCACCGTGGCCCGGGTGGCCAGCGAGCGGGCCCGGGAGGCTCTGGAGCTGGGCAGCGACCCGGTGCAGGTGTGGGACGCCGCCTGCATGGGCGCCCAAGACGCCTTAGAAGAGACCCCCGAACTGCTGCCTGTGCTGAAAAAAGCCGGCGTGGTGGACGCAGGCGGCCAGGGCCTGTGCCTGATTTTCGAAGGGATGCTCAGCGTGTTCCGCAGCGGCATTGTGCTGGAGGCCGGCCTCTCCGAGGAGGAGAAAGCCCAGGAGACCGCCGAGTTCTTCCGCAATGTGGCCGCCGAGTTTGACAGCGAGATCACCTTCACCTACTGTACGGAATTTGTGGTGGGCCGGGATCCGGACGTGCAGAAGGACCCCCTGGACCTGCGCCTGTTTTTGGAAACCATTGGCGACTGTGTGGTGGTGGTAGACGATGAGGAGATCATCAAGGTCCACGTCCACACAGAAAGCCCGGGCGACGCTCTCCAGGCCGGCCTGCAGTACGGCCAGCTGCTCACCGTGAAAGTGGAAAACATGAAAGAACAGCACCGCAAGGCCGCAGAGGAAAACCAGGTCCAAAAGGCGGCTGCTGTGGAGGAGCCCCAGCCGCAGAAGACCGCCTTGGAGCGGCAGGAACCCACCGAGGAGATGGGCTTTATCTCGGTGGCGGCAGGCGAAGGGCTCAAAAGCCTGTTTATGGATTTGGGCTGCGCCAATGTGGTCAGCGGCGGACAGACCATGAACCCCAGCACCGAGGACCTGCTGGAGGCGATCTTGGCCACCCCGGCCAAAAAGGTGTTCGTGCTGCCCAACAACAAGAACATTCTCATGGCAGCCGAGCAGACCGTGCCCCTGGCCACCGACCGGGAGGTCATCGTCATCCCCACCCGGACCATTCCCCAGGGCCTTTCCGCCATGCTGGCCTTTGATCCAGACGCGGACCTGGAGCAAAACCGGGAGGCTATGCTGGAAGCAGCCGGCAACGTGGACACGGGCCTGGTGACCTTCGCCGCCCGGGATTCCGAATTTGGGGGCCACACCATTCATCAGGGAGATATTTTGGGCCTGAAGAACGGGAAGCTGGACTATATTGAGAAGGATCCTGTCACTGCCTGCGTGCGGGTCACCCGCTCCCTGTCCAGCAAACACACCTCCTTTATCACCTTGATCTACGGGGAGGGCGTCACCCAGGAACAGGCGGAGGAAGCCAAGCGCCGCTTGGAGGACAGGCTCCACGCCGATGTGGAAATCACCTTGGTGGACGGCGGCCAGCCGGTGTATTACTTCATCATCTCCGTCGAATGAGCACACAGACAGAAACTGCGAAGGGGCCCCAGGGCCCCTTTCCTATTCCCAGCCGGAACCGCCGTTCCATCCAGGAGGTTTGCCATGCCGTCCCTGTTTGAAAAAGACATCCAATTCCTCAAGGGCGTGGGGGAAAAACGGGCCAAGCTCTTCCAAAAGCTGGGCGCCCCCACGGTGGGGGACTTGCTGCGCCTATACCCCCGGGCCTATGAGGACTGGAGCGTACACACCCCGGTGCGGGAGACCGTGTTAGGCGAGGTGGCTGTGGTGCAGGGCACCGTTCTCCAGCGGCCTTCGGAACAGCGGATCCGCGGGGGAAAGCTCCTGTACAAAACCCGCGTCACCGACGGGGAGAGCGACCTGGTCCTGACTTTTTTCAACAACCGCTACATTCCCACCCTGCTGCGGGAGGGGGAGACTTACCTGTTCCGGGGCAAGGTGACCGGCACCTTTCTCCGGCGGGAAATGCTCTCCCCGGAGTTTGTCCCCCAGGCAAAAGAGCTGGCCATTCAGCCCATCTATCCGGCCACGGCCGGGCTCTCCTCCCGGCAGATCGGGGCGGCGGTGCAAAACGCCCTTCAGCTGCTGCCAGAGCAGCTGAACGACCCTCTGCCGGACAAGCTGCGGGAACAGTATCATCTGTGTACCCTCCGCTACGCCTTAGAGACCATTCACTTTCCCAAAACCCAGGAGGAAATCGCCACTGCCCGCTTCCGCCTGACCTTTGAGGAATTCCTGGTGCTGCAGCTGGGGCTGCTGCGCATTAAAAGCGGACGAAAACAGAAAAACCTGCACCCGATCCAAGAGGAGTTTCCCCAGGGGTTTGCCCAGCTGCTCCCCTTCTCCCTGACGGGAGCCCAGCATCGGGCCATCCAGGAAGCGGTCCACGATATGGCCGGGGATTCTCCCATGAACCGACTGGTCCAAGGGGATGTGGGCAGCGGCAAAACCGCCGTGGCGGCGGCCCTGTGCTGGTCTGTGATTCAAAACGGCATGCAGGCCGCCCTGATGGCCCCCACGGAAATTTTGGCCACCCAGCACTACCACTCCCTGAACGCCCTGCTGGAACCGGCCCACATTGCCTGCGCCCTGCTGACCGGCTCTGTAAAACCTGGGGAAAAGAAAAAGATCTACAGCGCTTTGGCAGACGGCCGCATCCAGCTGGTCATCGGCACCCATGCCCTGCTCTCCGACCAGGTGGCCTTTCACAATCTGGGCCTGGTGATTACCGACGAACAGCACCGGTTCGGAGTGGGGCAGCGGTCCGCCCTGGCGCAAAAGGGAGCCTCTCCCCACCTGCTGGTCATGAGCGCCACCCCCATCCCCCGCACGCTGGCTCTGATGGTCTACGGGGACCTGGACGTCTCCGTGCTGGACGAGCTTCCCCCGGGCCGGCAAACCATCGAGACCTACCTGGTCGACTCGGGAAAACGGCAGCGGGCCTTTGGCTATGTGCAGAAACACCTGGACCAGGGCCGGCAGGGGTACATCATCTGTCCCTTAATCGAAGAGGACGACAGCGGGCTGCAAAGCGTCACCCACTATGCGGAACTGGTGAAACAGGCGTTCCCCCAGGCAACCGTGGGGGTGCTCCACGGAAAAATGAAACCCCGGGAAAAGGACCGGGTTATGGAGTCCTTCTCCCGGGGGGAGACCCAGCTGCTGCTCTCCACCACCGTGGTGGAGGTGGGGGTGGACGTGCCCAACGCGGTGATCATGGTCATTGAAAACGCCGAGCGGTACGGCCTCTCCCAGCTGCACCAGCTGCGAGGGCGCATTGGCCGGGGGCAGTACCAGTCCACCTGCATTTTGATCACCGACGCCCAAAACCAGGAGACCCTCAAGCGCCTGAAGCTGTTCCGGGACACCTCCGACGGCTTTCAAATCGCCGAGGCGGACTTAAAGCTTCGAGGCCCCGGAGATTTCTTCGGAAGCCGCCAACACGGCCTGCCCCAGCTGAAAATTGCCGATATGACCACCGACATGGAGGTGCTCCGCCAGGCCCAGGCCTGCGCCAAAGAGCTGACCCGCCAAAACGCCTTGGAGCAGCCGGCCTACCGGGGCTTGCGGGGAGAGGTGCGCCGGCTCTTTGCCAAAACCGGCGGCGAGGGCGTGGTGCTGTAACCGGTTTCCGGCAATTTTACAAAGACAAAAGGTCTGCTGCCACAGGCAGCAGACCTTCTCTTTCTGCCCCCTGGGGGCAGCTGCTCTCTTACATATCCCGATACTTGCGCACCCGGCGCAGCTTTTTCTGTTTTCTACGGTACAGGAAAATCAGGAAAATGTACAGGAGGATCAACAGGACGATCACCGCCATGATGATCAAAAACCAAGGGGAAGTCAGCACCGAAGCCCCCTGGGTCACAAAGGAGAGCATCTCGCTGCGGGAGACGGACTCCGCGGCCACCAAGGGCACAGTGGCAATCACCTCGCCGGCGTAGCTCATGGTGGCGGTGCCCACCTGCTCCCCTTTTTCCACAGGGGCTTTTACGCTGTCCGGCACCTGCGTACTCACAATGATGCTGGAGCTGTCCACACTGGTGGGCAGCATCACAGAAACATTCTCCCCTGCCACCAGCTGCAAGGTATCCTTTTGCCAAGCGTACTCCAACGGCACGTCCGCCAGCACATCCCCCTGGGCGGCAATGGTCATTTTGCCCAGGTTTAAAAACGCCCATCGAAACAGCGTGGCAGCGTCCAACATCTCCCCGTGAAGGCTGATGGAGTTGCCGCTCTCATCCACAGAGGGGCTTCCCAAACAGGCCACCACATAGGTGTACCCCCCGTAGGTGGCGGAGGACACAATGCAGTATCCCGCCTGGTCGTGAGAGCCGGTCTTAATGCCGGTGGCATAAGAGTAGTAGTAGGAGACGCCGTCCGCATACAGTATATTGGTCAGCATCCGGTTGGTGGTGTTGGCGGTGCGGATATCCTCTGGGTTTTCCTGGGGGTAATAATTGTAGGCGGTGGTGGAGGTGATCTCCGTAAAGTGGGGCAGGCTCATGGCATACTCGGTGATGGTGACCATGTCCCGGGCGGTGGAGTAGTGGTTTTCGTTGTGAAGGCCGTGGGGGTTGGTAAAGTGGGTGTTGGTGCAGCCCAGCTCCGCGGCTTTTTCGTTCATCAGCTGCACAAAAGTGCTGCGGCCTGTATAGTCGCTGCCGTCAAAGCCCTCTTCCCCGTAGGCGGGGGCCAGCTGCTCCTGGGTTTCCCCAGAGGAAGCCGTTTCCGGATCCTCCTGGGATTCTGCAGAGGCGGCGTCTCCCTGCAGGCCTCCGCTGGCATAGAGGGAGTCCACATACTTGGCCAGAGTCAGGGCCGCGTTGTTGCCGGAGGGCACCATCATCAAATAGAGCATCTGCAGGCCGGTGAAGGTCTCCCCCACGCTGAACTCCGCCACGGAACTGCCCGTCCCCTCCAGCTCGTCCACCACGCTTTGTGGAATGGTGATCTGGGCGTTTTCAATATCGGGGATGTTCTCGTAGGCGATAATATAGCTCATGATTTTTGTGAGGGAGGCCATGGGGAGGGGCTCGTCGGCGTTCTCCGCATAGACTACCGTATCCGTATCCAGATTGAGCATCAGGTAGGCCTTGCAGTGGGGCCCGTCCGGATTTTTTGAGTCGGTGTCCCAGCCAAAGGAAAACCCTTCCGCCGAAGCGGGCAGGGAAAAGAGCACAGCACAGAGAAGCGCCAGCAGCACAGAGAGAGTTTTCTTCATAAAAACCGTTCCTTTCCTATCCACGCCCAGGCCCCGCGCCTTCAAGAGGCAAGGGTTCCAGGCCAGTGATCCGCCGGCGTGGGCCCACGGCGCCACACGCGGCCAACAGAAACCGGGCCCCCTGGGGAAGGGGCGCCGCGGTTGATTTCACAGCGCAAAGTGTGCTACAATATGCGCAGCAGTTTACCATAAATAACGATCGGTTTCATTCTACCGTATTTCTCGCAAAAAGAAAACCCTGTAATTCTTAACAAATTTTAAAGAGGAGGCCTCCATGAAGCTTTTCCATACCTCAGACTGGCATTTGGGGCGCATGCTCTATGGCCGCAGCCTTCTAGAGGACCAGCAGTGGTTTTTGGAGCAGGTGTTCCTGCCGGCGGTGGAGCGGGAAAAGCCCGCCTGCGTCCTGCTGGCCGGGGATGTCTACGACCGGCAGATTGCCCCGGTGGAAGCCCTCAAGCTTTTCGACAGCACCCTGTCCCGGCTGGTGGCCCTGGGGACCAAGGTGTGCATTATTTCCGGCAACCACGACGGGGCCCAGCGGATGGCCCTGCTCAAGGGGGCCTTGCGGCAAAGCGGTGTTTACTTTGCCACAGAGCTGGCGGACGCCTTCGCCCCAGTGATGTTGGAACAGGGGGAGGAAAAGCTGCAGCTGTTCCTGCTCCCCTACTTTGACGCTGCCCAGGCCCGGGAATTTCTGGGGGACGACAGCCTGCGGGGAGAGGGGACCTGCCTGGAGGCCCTGCTGCAGCGGCTTGTACCCCTGTTCGCGCCGGACGCCGGCCATGTGCTGGTGTCCCACTGCTTTGCCGCCGGATCTCACACTTCGGATTCGGAAAGCACCCTGTTTGTAGGGGGCAGCGGCCAGGTGCCCCCCTCCCTGTTTGACCCCTTTGACTACGCGGCCCTGGGCCACCTGCATGGTCCCCAAAAGGCCGGGGAAAAGGGCCGCTATTCCGGGTCCCCCCTGAAGTATTCCGTGGACGAAGCCCAGCAGCAAAAAGGCTATGTGCAGCTGTGCTGGAACGGGGCATCCTTCCAGGAGCAGTTTGTGCCCTGCACCCCCCTGCACGATGTGCGGCGCATCCAGGGGTTGTTTGCGGACCTGCTGGCGGCGGGGGAGCAATCCCCCTGCCCGGACTACGTGGAGCTGGTCCTCACAGACCAGGCCCCGGTGTTGTTGGCCGCCCAGCGGCTGCAGCCCTTTTACCCCCGCCTTCTTTCGGTGAGCAACCCTTGGGCAGCCGCCGACGCCGCCGGGGAGCGGGCCGCCAAGCTCCAGGGGCAGGACGATTTCACCGTGTTCTCCAGCTTTCTCCAGGAGGTGTGCCAAACCACCCCGGACGAAGAGGACAAGGCCCTGTTCCGAGAGGTGTTGGAAGAGGCCCAGGACAAAGCCTAGGGCCCTGCCAGCCACAGACAGGATATGGCCTATTGCTTCCCTCGGAGAGCAAAGGCCAGTTGTTCCCACCCCCACAAACCGTGGGAAGGGGCAAAACGCAGGTTTTGCAAAAATGCACTAAAAGAGTGGCAGTGCATCCTGCGTGTTGTTTTGCGGCGTGAGCAAATGGGAGCTTTGCTCATGGCTGTACAAATCCAGGAGAGGAGTGAGCGCCATGCGGCCGCTGCGGCTGCTGCTGCAGGCCTTCGGGCCCTATTTGGAACGAACGGAGCTGGATTTCACCCAGCTGCAACAGGCGGGCCTGTTTTTGATCACAGGCCCCACCGGCGGGGGGAAAACTTCCCTGCTGGACGCCATGAGCTTTGCCCTGTACTGCCGGGCCACGGGAGGCAAGCGCAGTTTTTCCAGCATGCGCTGTATGAGCGCTCCCCAGGAAACCCCCACCCTGGTGGAATTTGACTTTGCCCTGCAGGAGGAGACGTACCGCTTTTGCCGCAGCCAGTACATCCACCTGAAACGGGGCACCCATGAGCCGGACCTGCGGGAAACCCACCAGTGTTTCCGCCTGGAGGAGGGGGAATTTCGTCTGCTGGAAAGCGGCAGCGAGAGCGCCGTCCGCCGCCGGGCGGAGGAGCTGCTCCACTTGACCTGCGAGCAGTTTTCCCAGGTGATCGTCCTGCCCCAAGGGGACTTTCTCCGACTGCTGCGGGCCAACTCCAAGGACAAGGGAGAAATGCTGCAAACCCTGTTCTCCGCCGGGCTGTGGCGGCGGGTCACGGAGGGCTTCCACCGCCGGACCCGGGAGCTGGAGGACGCCCTGCGGCAAGGGGAGGCCTTGCGGTCGTCCCTGCTGCAAAAAGAGGAGGCCGACTCCCTGCTCGCTCTGGAGGAGCGGCAAAAAGCCTTGACCCTTCGGGAAGCCGCCCTGCGCCGGGAAAACCAGGAGCTGGCCCAAACCCTGGAGCGTCAGGAGGCCCTGCTGAAGCAGGCGGAGACCTATTTCCAGCGGAAACAGACCAAAGAGGAGGCGGAAAAGGCCCAGACCCAGGCCCGCGCCGCTTTGACCCAAGGGGAACAGGCCGCCGCCCAGGCTCCCAAAAACAGGGAGCAGGCCCAAAAACTCCGGGAGCGCATGGTGGCCCTGGCTCAAGAGGAAACCCAGCTGGCCCAGCGGCGGGAGGAACTGGCGCGGGCCCGAGATCTGCAGAAAAGGGCAGCTGCTGCCGGCGCTCAGGTCTCTCAGGGGGAGAAGGAGCTCTCCCGGCTGGAGGAGCTTGGAAAGGCCTTGGGGCAGCGGGTGGAGCGAGGCACCGCCTTTGTGGAAAGCTGTCAGGCCGCTGCGGAACAGCTGCCCGCCCTGTTGGAACGGCAGCAATCCCTGGAAAAGCAGGCCGCCGCCTGGGAGGAGCTGGCCCTGCGGGAACAGCGGCGGACAGCAGCGGAACAGAACGTCCAGAAAGCCCGGCAGGAAGCGGCGGAGAAAAAAGTGCTGTGGGAATCCCTGACCCACAGGCTGGAGGCCCAGGAGTCCCTGCTGCGGCAAAATGCCGCTTGGGACCTGGCCA
This sequence comes from uncultured Neglectibacter sp., assembly GCA_904374805.1. Lineage (GTDB taxonomy): Bacteria > Bacillota > Clostridia > Oscillospirales > Acutalibacteraceae > Acutalibacter > Acutalibacter pullicola. Next base: position 9,038 of record CAJFEW010000014.1, on the reverse strand, counting down.
ACACCCTGATCCCCGGCGCCCCCTGCCCGGTGTGCGGTTCCCGAGAGCATCCAGCCCCCGGGTGGGCTGCCCACCCGGCCTCCGGGGAGACAAGGAGTCCCGGTCAGGAGAAGCCCTTGCCTGCCGCCCAGCTGGACTTGCTCCGGCAGCAGGAGAAGCGGGCCCGGGAGGAGCTGGGCGCCGCCCAGGCCCAAGCCCAGGCCCGAGATACGGAAGCCCGGCAAGCTGCCGAGAGCGTCCAGCAGCAAAAGGACCTCTGCCTGCAGGGCCTGCCCCGGGAGGAGACCGTCCGGCAGCTGGAAGCGCTCCGCCAGGAGACAGCCGCCCGGAAAAAGGACGCCGCCCGGCTGGGCCTGGCCCGGGAAAAACTGCGGGGCCTGGTGCAGGAGCGGGACCAAAAGGCCAAGGAAGAAGCCGCCCTGCGGGAGGAACTCTCCGCTCGGAAAGGCCAAGCCCAGGAGCTGGCCCAGCGGGCGGCAGAGGCCCGGGAAAGCTGCGCCGGCTGGGACGAGGCATCCTTGGAGCAGGCCATAGCCCGCAAGCGTCAGGCGTCCCAAGAGGCCCAGGGGCAAGCTGCCGCCTTGGAGCAGGAGGCCCGCCAGTGGGAAGCGCGCCGGGAACGGGCGGCCGCCGCCTACACCCTGGCCCAGAAAACCCTGCAAAAAGCCCAAGAGGCTTGGGAGGCCTGCCCCACCCCCTGGGACCAGCCTCCAGAACTGCCCAGCCTGCGGAAGTCCTGCGCCACCCTGCGGCAGCAGGGCCTGGAGCGCCGGGAGGAGCTGGGAAAAACCGTCAGCCGCCTGCAATCCCTGGAGGGGACGCTCCGCCAAGTGCGCCAGCTGACCCAAGAGCTCTCGGAACAGGAGGCCCGCTACACCCGGGTGGCCCGGCTCTCCAAGTCCCTGGGGGGAGCCAACCCTCTGAAAATGCCTATTCTCCAGTATGTGCTCAGCGTGATGCTGGACCAGGTGCTGGTCAGCGCCAACCGGTTTTTCTCCACCCTCAGCCGGGGACGCTACGCCCTGCGCCTGATGGAGGGCCCCAAAGGGGGCAACGCCCTGGGCGGCTTGGACTTGGAAGTGCTGGACGGCGCCTCCATGCTGCCCCGGTCCATTGAAACCCTCTCCGGGGGAGAGCAGTTTTTGGCCTCCCTCTCCCTGGCCTTCGGCCTGTCCGACGTGGTGCAAGCCCACTCCGGCGCCGTGCGCCTGGACGCCCTGTTTATCGACGAGGGCTTTGGCTCTCTGGACGGGGAAACTCTGGATGTGGCCATGAAGGCCCTGGCCATGCTCCAAAACAGCGGCCGGCTGGTGGGGATTATCTCCCACGTGTCGGAACTGAAAAACCGCATCCCCTGCCGGGTGGAGGTCACCCGGGACGGAAACGGCCTGGCCCACGCGGGCATACGCACCCAGTAAATGCAGCCAGCCGTCCCGTTTCCCACAGGGGGAGGACCCCGGTACAACCATTCCCAACAGAAAGGAAGGATACGCCTATGAAAGTCACGTTTATCACCCACAGCTCCTATTTTGTGGAGCTGGACCACTGCTGCCTGCTGTTCGACTACTACCAAGGGGACGTGCCCCAGGTGGACAAGCCCCTTTACGTATTTGCCAGCCACAGCCATGGGGACCATTTTTCCCCCGCCATTTTCCAGTTGGCCCAAGAAGAAAAAAAGGTCCATTACCTGCTCTCTGACGACATCTCCCCCCGGCAGGTTCCGGAAGACCTGCGGGGCCAGACCACCTTTGTGGCGCCCCGCTCCTTCTACGAAGTGGATGGCCTTAAGGTGGCCACCCTCCGCTCCACCGACATGGGCGTGGCCTTCCTGCTCCAGTGCGAGGGCCAGTGCCTGTACCACGCAGGGGACCTGAACTGCTGGGTGTGGGACGGGGCGCCCCGGTTCCAAAACGATCAAATGGTCCAGGCCTACAAGGAGGAGCTGGAGCTGCTCCGGGGCAAGAAGATCCACGTGGCCTTCGTCCCCTTGGATCCCCGCCAAGAGGCGGACTTTGACCTGGGCATGAAGTATTTCTTTGAGGCGGCAGGGGCGGACTATGTGTTCCCCATGCACATGTGGGGAGACTACTCCGTGGTGCCCCTGTTCAAATCCACCCCCACCTACCGGGAATACGCCTCCCATGTGATGGATGTCTCCCAGCCCGGCCAGACCTTTACCCTGTAAGGCACCAGGGCAGAAACGCAGCAGAGGCTCTCCCCTTTCGGAGACAAAAAAAGCGCCGGGAGCATCCGCCTCCCGGCACTTGTGTTTTCTCTGCTTCCCTCACCGCATGTGGCGGGGGGTATACTTTCCCCTGCGGGAACGCTTTTCCCGGACGGGGGCACGGGGCGAAGGATCCGCCTGGGGCGCCGTCTCGGCAGCGGGCAGGCTCTGTGCGGCTTCCTCCCCAGGAAGAACCTGCGGGGCCTCCTCCGGCTTCATGCGAAGCAGCCGGGCCAACGTCTGGCCCTTGGGCAGCATCACCACATCGTCGTAGCTGACGCCACGAAACAGCACCACGCACACCGCGTAGACCACAATGGCCAGAATAATGGCTGGCAGCACGGCAATTTGCGGGCTGATCCACCGGGTGAGAACCCAGTAAAAGCCATAGCTGATCCCGCCCATCACTCCGGCGGAAAGGAGCAGGGGCAAAGCCGTCTTCACAATGCTGTCCATGTGGGGCAGGCTGCTGCGGATGGCAATCAAGTTCAGCACCACCATCACCACGTAGGACACCACCGTGCTGATAGCCGAACCCATGGCGGCAATCTCCGGAATGCCGATGAGCACGTAGGAGAGCACCACTTTCACCACGCCGCCCACTGCCATATCCACCACCGGGCGGGTGGCCCTGCCAAAGGACTGGAGAATGGAGTTGGTGGTGAACAGCAGCCCGCTGAAGGCAATGGCCAAGCTGAGCATCGTCAGCAAAGGCGCGGCGCTCTCGGCCACCTCCGGCTGGTTGTACAGCAGCAGCTGGCAAATGGGGCGGGCAAAAATCGCCATGCCCACAGAGGAGGGAATACCAATCAGCAGCGTCACCCGCAAAGCCGTGGAGGAGATCCGGTCCACCTGCCGCTGGTCCTTGGCGGCGATGGCTCCGGAAAGGATGGGCAGCAAGCTGGTGGAGATGGGCACCACAAACGCGCCGGGCAGGTCAAAGAACTTCCGGGCGTTGCCCAAAGTGCCGTTCCACCAGTCGGCCATCTCCTGGGTAAAGCCCGCCCCCGTTTGCAGGCGCTGCATGAGGATGGCCCCGTCCACCGTGTCTAACAGGCTTAAGAAGCAGGAGCCAATGGTGATGGGCACGGCGAAGCGCACCAGGTTCAGCAGCGTCTGCTGCCGGGAGGTGAGGGGCTCCTCATCCTCCAAGCGGCGGCCCCTGTCCCGGCGGCTCTGGACAAATTTGCAGCTCAGCAGATAGGCCGCCCCCAGCCCGGCACTGACGGAAACACCGATGATGGCGCCCACGGCGGCCCAGCGGTCCCGGTCCACGGTAACGTTGCGGATGATATAGAAGGCCAGCCCCACGCCGATGATCACCTTGGTCACCGCCTCGATGGTTTGGGAGGTGGCGGTGGGCACCATGTTGGAGCGTCCCTGGAAGTAGCCCCGCAGGGAGGACTCAATGGAGATAAAAAACAAGGTGGGCGCCAGGGCCATAATGGCGTAATTGGCGTCCGGGCTCCCGTACCACTGGGCAATCTGATCGGCTCCGAAAAACATCACCAGGCAGCCGAACAGCCCCAAGGAGAAAAACAGCCAAAAGGCCACGGAAAAGACCCGGTCCGCCTCCCGCAGCCTTCCCTGGGAGGTGGCGGTGCCCACCATGCGGGACACGGCAACCGGCAGGCCGGCCGTGGACAGCATGAGGAACAGTCCAAAAATATTGTAGGCAATGTAAAAATGGGACATGCCCTCCGGGTCAATAAAATTGGCCAGGGGAATGGAAAAAAGCAGCCCCAGCAGTTTCACAATCAAGGTGGAGGCGGTGAGGATAGCCGCCCCTTTCATAAAGCTCTGTTTTGTATCGTGCGCCATATGCTCTCCCTAAACGCCAGGCGGCCGGTCCGCCGCCGCACATTCTCCATCTGTACGTTAACACCATGCAATATAGTATTTTATTGTACCCCAAAAGGGGAAAAAGGTCAACGCCCTTCCTGGGTTTTTCCCTTCTTCCCCGGGAAAAGGAGGCCCCATGCAGGACGAACGCACCGTTTTTTTCACCACTGGCCAGTTTGCAAAACTGTGCCGCACCACCAAAGAGACCCTGTTTCACTACGACAGTCTGGGCTTGCTCAAACCTGCCCGCTTGGGGGAGAACGGCTACCGGTATTACGCCGCCTCCCAGTTTTTTGACTTTGACCTGATTGCCGCCCTGCGGGAAGCGGGCTGCTCTCTCAAGGAAATCCGCTCCTACATGGCCCACCGGGAACCCCGGGCGTTTTCCCGGCTCCTGCGGGAGAACGAGCGCAAGCTTCTGCAGGAGCGGCAGAAGTTGGAGCGCATGCGGCGCATCCTGCAAAACGGCGTGGAATCCACCGAGGAAGCCCTCCAAGGAACCCCCGGCGTCCCCTGGCTGGAAGAGCAGCCGGAGGGTTGGTACATCGCCACACCGGCCACCGGGCAAGTGGGCGCCGTCAAAGACTTGATCCGGAACCTGCAGGACCACCTGGCCTACTGCGACAGCACCGGCCTGGGAGAGGAGCTGGCCGTGGGCAGTATTGTCACCCGGGAGTCCCTCCTGCGGGGGGACTTTCGAGAGAGCTACTACTCCTCCAAGCTGTCCCACCCGGCCTCCTCTCCCAGGCTCTACAAAAAGCCGGCCGGCCTTTACGCCTGCATCCTGCATCAAGGGCCCTACGAGCGCCTGACGGAAACCTATCCGATTGTGCTCCGCTTTATCCAAAGCCAGGGCTGCCGCATTGCCGGAGACTCCTTTGAGACGGATCTGATCAGCTATTTGGGCACCGAACAAGAGGAAGACTTTATCCTCAAACTGGAAATCCAAGTGGAACATGGATAAAAAAGGGACGGCCGCAGTAAGCAGCCGTCCCTTTGTCTTTCCCGCTCTAGGAGGTCTCCTCCTGGGGCCTTTCTTTTGTGCCGTTTTCCCGCAGCAGGGGAACATAGGCCTTAAAGGCCGAGGGCAGGGCGTAGTCCCGGCGCAGCTGCTCCCCGCTGGCCCAGACAAAACCGGGGATCTCCCCCCGCACCCGAACCACCCAGCTGGTCATCTCCCACTGCACGTGGGAAAAGATGTGCCGGGCTTTAGGTCCCGGTTCCAAGCGCTCCCACTCCAAGCCCTGGGCAAACAGCCACTTCTCCGCCTCCTGGCGGGAAAGGGTCCCCTCTCCGGCGGGAAGCTCCCACAGCCCTGCCAGCAAGCCGGTTTCCGGACGTTTCTGCAGGGCGGCCCTGCCCTGGGGCGAGAAGAGGAGAAACAGGGTGCGCTCCTCCCGCCGGCGGGGCTTGGGCTTGGTTTTCACCGGCAGCTCTGGGGCCGTGCCCTGAGCGAAGCCCCGGCACACCTCCCGCAGCGGGCACAGCAGGCACTTGGGCGCTCCTCCCGGCAGACAGATCAAAGCGCCCAACTCCATGAGGGACTGGTTAAAGTCCCCCGCCTGGGGAGGCAGGATGGCTCGGATCTCCTCCTCCACCCGGCGCTTCACCTTGGGGTCCAAAATGTTGTCCCGGCGGCTGAGCACCCGGGAGACCACCCGCAGCACATTGCCGTCTACGGCGGGCACGGGAATGCCAAAGGCGATGGAGGCAACGGCCCCGGCCGTGTAGTCTCCCACCCCGGGAAGGGAGCGCAGCTCCTCAAAGGAGGCGGGCACCTTGCCCCCGTAGCGCTCCATGACCACTTGGGCCCCTTTCTGCAGGTTGCGCACCCGATTGTAATAGCCCAGCCCCTCCCACAGTTTGAGCAGCAGCTCCTCCGGGGCCTGGGCCAAGGCCTCCACGGTGGGCAGGGCGTTTAGAAACCTTTCGTAGTAGGGTTTTACCGCCTCCACCCGGGTCTGCTGCAGCATAATCTCCGACACCCACACCCGGTAGGGAGTGGGCTCCTCCCGCCAGGGCAGCACCCGGGCGCTGCCCGCGTACCACGAAAGCAGACGTGGAGGCAGCTGGGCCAAAATCTCTTGATCGTCCATGTACACACACCTTTCCGCTGTCCAAATCGTCTCCGGCACATTCTGCAAACCTGCTCCGGGCCGTCGCTCCTGATCCCCTAAAAACAGGGGCCTTTCGGAACGCTATCATACCACATTGAGAAAAAACCTGCAATCGGGGGAAAAAGGCCCTAGCCCCTTCTATTTTCCCCAGTTGTGTGCTATACTACCTTTTGTTCGTGTCGGGCGCTTGACCGTCTTTCAGCGCGGCCCTCGCCCGGCGCGCCAAATTTTCCCTGCAACACTTATGTATCCGAAACAGAGAGGAGATTTTTTTATGGAGCAAAAAATTCCCCAACGGAGCGAACTGGATCCCCAGTACACCTGGGCCACCACCGATCTGTACCCCAACGAGGAAGCCTGGGAGGCGGACATTCCCAAAATTCAGGAAGTGGTGGGCCGCCTGAAGGCCTGCCAGGGCACTTTGGGACAAAGCGCCCAGGGGCTGCTGAAGTTCCTCCAGCTGGAGGACGAGTTCACCCGGGTGGGCGAGCCCTTTGTGAGCTATGCCATGTACCTGCGGGATCAGGACACCCGAAATCCCCAGGCGCAAAAAATGAGCGGCCAGATGATGAACCTGCTCATCCAGGCCGACGAGACCATGGAGCGCTTCTACCAGGAGGAGCCCGGCCTGGAGCACTACCGCCTGGCCCTCACCCGCATCCGCCGGCAGAAGGAGCACACCCTCTCCCAGCAGGAAGAGGCCCTGCTGGCCTCCGCCGGGAAGGTGAGCCAGTCCCCCAGCGACATCTACAAGAACCTGCACGACGCCGACCTGACCTTTGCCGACGCGGTGGATAAGGACGGTGGCCGGCATCCGGTCACCCACGGCACTTTCATCCCCATGATGCAGGGCAGCGACCGGGCCATGCGCCAGTCTGCCTTTGCCAGCTACTACAAGGGCTTCGACAGCTTTAAGAACACCTTCGCCGCCGCTCTGGACGGCCAGATGAAACAGCTGCAGTTCTTCGCCGACGCCCGGCACTATCCCTCCGCTTTGGCCGCCGCCTTGGACAAAACCGAGGTGCCCGTGGAGATCTACCACAACTTGATTGCCGCCGTGCGGGAGAGCTTCCCCACCATGCACCGCTATATGCGCCTGCGCAAGAAGCTGCTGGGCGTGGACGAGCTCCACTACTACGACATCTATGCGCCTATGGTGCCGGACCAGGACGAAAAAATCCCCTTTGAAAAGGCCAAGGAGATGGCCCTGGAGGCCCTGGCGCCTTTGGGCCAGGACTACCTCTCCATGCTGAAAGAGGGCTTTGAAAACCGCTGGATCGACGTCTACGAGAACCAGGGCAAGCGCTCGGGCGCCTACTCCTCCGGCCAGTATGGCTGCCATCCCTTTGTGCTCTTAAACTACACCGACACCTTAAACGACGTGTTCACCCTGGTCCACGAAATGGGCCACGCCCTCCACTCCTATCTCTCCGCCAAAAACCAATCCATCACCTATTTTGACTACGTGATCTTCGTGGCGGAAGTGGCCTCCACCTGCAACGAAGCCCTGCTTATGCAGCACCTGCTGGGCAAGACCACCGGCAAAAAGGAGCGGGCCTACCTGATCAACTACTTCCTGGAGCAGTTCCGCACCACCCTGTACCGGCAGACCATGTTCGCCGAGTTCGAGCTGTGGTGCAGCGAACAGGTGCAGCAAGGCCTGCCCCTCACCGCCGAGAGCCTGTGCCAAAAGTACGGGGACTTAAACCGGGAGTACTACGGGGAGGACATCGTTCCCGATCCGGAAATCGCCCTGGAGTGGGCCCGCATCCCCCACTTCTATATGAATTTCTACGTCTATCAGTACGCCACCGGCTTCTCTGCGGCCATTGCCCTGTCCCAGCGCATTTTGAAAGAGGGAACCCCCGCGGTGCAGGATTACCTGCGCTTTCTTTCCGGAGGCTGCTCCACAGACCCGGTGTCCTTGCTGCGCGGCGCCGGTGTGGACATGGGCTCCCCCGCCCCGGTGCAGGAAGCCCTGCGGCTCTTTGACGACCTGATCGGCCAGATGGAGTCCCTGATGGAAAATTGATCCTCTGTTTCCACCATTTTTCGACTTTTATGCATTTTTCTTCGAAGGAAATTGCAAAACCACTTGACCTTTGGGACACCATTTGATAAAATAAGGAAGCTTTCGCATTTGTCTTTCGCAGAACAACAATTTAAAGGTTTATCCCTTTAAAGTGTTTGCCTGCGAAGGACACCACAGTAACTCAACTTAAATCGAGGAAAGAAGGAGAAACACAGTGAAAACCAAAAAGATCCTGTCCCTGCTGCTGGCAGGGCTCCTGGCTCTGTCGGTGACTGCCTGCGGCCAGCAGGAAACTGTTACCAACAACGACCAGGGTTCCTCCTCAGAGGTCTCTCAGACCTCTGAGACCAGCTCAGATCTGAGCTCCGACGCAGAGGCCGGCACCACCGGCGAAAAGCCCACCGAGCCTACCGGCCAGATGGTCATCGGCTCTATCACCCAGGTCATCAACGAGTTTTACGACACCGGGTTCTCTACCTCCGAGACCAACTTCAACATGTACGACCTGATCCACGGCGGCTACGATACCGTGGTCTACACCAAGGAAGGCGAGTTCCAGTACAACGACACTGTTGTGGCCTCTCACGAAGAGACGGAGAACGAGGACGGCACCAAGACCTACACCGTCACCATCAACGACGGCCTGGTTTGGAGCGACGGCACTCCCATCACCGCCAAGGACTACGTCTTCGCCATGCTGCTGGAGAACAGCGATGAGATGGCCGGTGTAGACGGCTACCCCTGCAACACCGGCTACTCCTTTGTGGGCTATGACGAGTGGCTGGCCGGCACCGCCGACACTTTCGCCGGCGTGCATCTGGTG
>CAJFEW010000013.1 GCA_904374805.1 uncultured Neglectibacter sp. | reverse complement strand
ACTCGTCTCCTTTCGGGAGGTACTTGGATTTGTGGTAAAACCATTGTACCATCTGGGCTGACGGGTCCTCAACTTTCATTTAACTTTACAGTCCGAAAAAGCCCTATGGGAGGAAAACTGTTATGAAAGCATCTCGTTTTATGGGAAATATGACTTTTGCGGTGGAGGACCTGCCCGTGCCCCAGGCCGGTCCTGGGGAACTGGTGGTCCGCAATAAAGTGTGCGGCGTGTGCGGCACCGATGTGCACATCTACCACGGGGAGCCCGGCTCTGCCGACGTGAACCCGCCGGTGGTGTTGGGCCACGAATACTCCGGCGAAGTGGTAGAAGTGGGAGAAGGCGTCACCGGCTTTGCGGTGGGCGACCACGTCACCATTGACCCCAACATCTACTGCGGCCATTGTCCGTATTGTCAGAACGGCAAGAAGCAGCTGTGCCCCTCTATGGAGGCCATTGGCGTCACCCGGGACGGCGGCTTTGCCCAGTACAGCCTGATCCCCGCTTCTCAGGCCTTCAAGCTGGATCCCACTGTCTCCTGGGAGGCTGCCGCCATGGCGGAACCTCTGGCCTGCTGCCTCCACGGCATTGACTTGGCGGGCATCCAGGCAGGGGACAAAGTCTGCGTGGTGGGCGGCGGCGCCATCGGTCTGATCATGGTACAGCTGGCCAAGCTGTCCGGCGCCTCCAAAATCGTTCTCAGCGAGCCAAACGAAAAGCGCCGCCAGGTGGGGCGGCAGCTGGGAGCAGACGCCGCCATCGATCCCACCCAGCCCGGCTGTGAGCAGGCCTTCACCCAGGCCATGAGCGGCGCCGCCGATGTGGTGATCGAGTGTGTGGGCAACACCCCTGCGGTGAAGAGCGCCTTCCAGTTTGCCGGGAAGGGAGCCACCATCTTGCTGTTCAGCGTGCCCAAGGTGGACGCCACCTTTGACCTGCCCCTCTTTGACGTGTACAAGAAGGAATTGACCATCAAGGGCTCCTTTGTCAACCCGGACACCCACGACCGGGCCGTGCGGCTGATCAACAGCGGCAAGGTGGATTTTACCCCCATCATCACCCATCGCTTTACCCTGGACCAGCTGCCGGAAGCCATCGCCATGCAGATGAGCAGCGAGTCCATCAAGGTGGTAGTGGAAGCGGAGTAAACAGAAAGCTAAGTAAACGACAGAAAAAATGGACTGGCGTGCCTTTGCGTCAGTCCATTTCATTTACAGTTACAGAAAAATAAACCATATAAGCGCTCCGGCCAGTAGCAGGATGCCAACCACTCGGTTGAAAATGAGCGCCGCTTCAGAGGGTTCGGCATCCTTGTAATACCAGCCCCGTTCCAGGTACCAGACGCCGTAGGGGTAGAACAGGGAAAAGAGCCCCAGGATCAAAAGCACCAGAAACAGTAGGACGCTCTTTTCGCTCCTCCAACCCACATCGGCAACGGAGGATAGGACGCGGGCTTCGTCCAGCACCTGTTGGAGTGTGTCTCCTGTGGGGTAGGTAGCGCCTATTATATCGTAGCTATCGCTCCAACCAATGGTTCCTCCGGCAAGGTTTTCCTCACAATCCCAGGTGGCGCCATTGGGATAAGTAATCTTTAGGTCATATATTCCTGCACCGTGAACAGAAACTTCATAGGTGTAGGAGTGGGTGCCATCAAAGATGGCCTGTTCCTCCGTGTCCACCGCATAGGAGACGCCCTCCCAGTCCACCTCCCGAATGTCAGCGGCCGCAGGCAAGGCAAAAGCTCCCAGCAACGCCATGGCTAAAAACAAAGCGCCCAATCTCTTTCTCATAAAATCCTCTCCTCGTTGTCTTCCTTCTTCCCTTTGCGTATAGTATATTTTTTGTGCAATTTGCAAGCGCTTTTATACAGAACCCCCAACCGGTTTGGTTGGGGGTTTCGTTTTGTGGCAGCGTCACAACAGCCTTGTCCCGTTGATGATGAGTTCAAACTGGAGTCCCAAGGTCTGGGCGGCCTTACGGCACAGCACCATCCGCTCCAAAAAGATCTCGAAATATTCCATCACCGGGCATATTTCCGTGGCGATTTCAATAGTAAAGATACAGAGCTTCTTTTTTGGCTCGATCTCCAAGCGGGAAGATTCTACCGCGTAGTTGACCCGGTCGTGGATGTCCGCCTCCAGCACAGCGTCCTTGCGCACCCGGGACCGGCGCACGTCGCTTTTGTCCGAGAGGATCAGCGCCGCCGCCACGGGATTGACCGGAAAGGCGGTCTTCTCATCGTGGTGGCCAATGGCCGAGCACACCAGGCCGATCTCCTCTGGGGGCATGCCCAGCTTATTTAAAAGAGTGAAGGCCATCAGCGCGCCGCTGTGGGCGTGGTCCACCCGGTTCACCGTGTTGCCAATGTCGTGCATGTAGCCGGCAATGGCGGCCAGCTCCCACTCTCTCTGGGGATAGCCCAAAGCGCGCAAGATCTCCTGGGCGGTGTCGCTGCTGCGCTTGGCGTGGGCAAAACCGTGCTCCGTAAAACCGATGACTCCCAGATTGTCGTTGCCCTGCTGGATGTAGGCCCGCACCTCGGGGTTGCGGAAGATATCCTCCGGGGTCACATGGGTATACTGTGCCATGGCTTATTCGGCAGTGAGCATCCGGTACATGGCCTCCAGGCAGATTTCTGCGTGGAGCTTAAACCGGCGCAGGTCCAAAAATTCGTTGGTCTGGTGGGCCCGGCTGTCTGCCTGATCCGGGAAGCTGGCGCCAAAGGCCACGCCTTTGCCAAACATCTGCCGGGCGTAGGTGCCGCCGCCCATGGAGAAGATGTCGCACTCCTCGCCGGTCACGTCCCGATAAGCGCCGGAGAGCAAGGTGACCAGCTGGCTTTCCTTGGGCAGATACAGGGGTTCCGCATCGGAGAGAAGGGTGAACTCCACCCCGCAGGACGCCGCCTGTTCCTGCAGCACAGCCACAATGCCTGCGCCCTTCTTGGTGGCAGGATAGCGGATGTCCACGGTCAGGCTGCACTGGGCTTCGTCCACATTGACCAGGCCCAGGTTGAAGGTGAGGGGGCCGCTGGGCTCGTCGCTCATCTGCACGCCGATCTGGCTGCCGTCGGTGGCAAGTCCGATCTTCTCATGGATGAACCAGAAGAAGGCTCCCAGCTGCTCCTGGGTAAACACCTGGGCCAGCAGATCCACCAGATGGGAGGCAGCGTTGACCCCGTTCCAAGGAGTGGAAGCGTGGGCAGCTTGGCCATGAGAGACAATGGTGCAGCCCTCTTCTGTAGCAGTGATGTCAAAGGTCACCTCGCTCTTCTCAGCGGCAGCCTGCAGCTTTTCCACCTCTTCCGGAGAGCAGGTGAGGGTGCACTCCGCCTTGAAGGGCACCGCGTTGGGCACCGTTCCGGAGACGAAACGCCGCACCACAGAGGAGTCGTTTTTCCCGTGGACCGAAAAGTCCAGCAGGCCTTTTTCGCAGTGGCAGATGCCGTAGGAGGCGTCGGGGGTAAAGCCCATGTCCGGGCGCTGTTCGCTCTGGAAGTAGTGGGGCATGTCCGTCATGCCCACCTCCTCGGCAGAGCCGAAGATCACCCGCAGCTTGCGGTTGCCCTTTACGCCGGCGTCTTTCAAAGCGCGCAGGCAGTGCAGCGCAACAATGGCGGGACCCTTGTTGTCCGCCACGCCCCGGCCGTAGGCAAAGTTGTCGTCAATGACCATGGTGTAAGGGTCGGTGTCCCACCCTTCGCCGGCGGGGACCACATCCAGGTGGGCCATGACCACGGCGTTGCCCTCTCCCTCGCCGTATTCCGCATGGGCAGCGTGGTAGCCCACATTTTTTGCCTGCAGGCCGTAGCTCTGGGCCAATTCCACCACGGTGTCAATGGCCCGCGCGCATTCTTTGCCGTAGGGATAGTCTCCCTCTGCAGGACCGACGACGGAGGGAATGGCCACTACCTTTCCCAAGTCCCGCAGAATATCGTCCCAATAATCCAGAATTTTTTCGCCAAACAACATGAGCCTGTTTCCTTTCTTTGTGCAGAGTCTGTAGCTCCAAAGAGCACAGAATAACCATAAACTTTTTTTCCGGTAAAGTCAAGTCTTCTGTAGGAATGGGGGAGAAAGAAGTGCTGAATTCCATTTGGTTCGGGATGATGGCCGCCAGCATCCTGTGCGCCGCGGCCACAGGGCGCCTGGGGGAGCTTTCCACCGCTCTGCTGGAAGGCGCCCAAAACGCGGTGGAGTTTTCCATCCTCCTTTTGGGGAGCATGTGCGTCTGGCTGGGGTTTCTGCAGGTGGCGGAGGAAAGCGGCCTCAGCCGTCTGTTTGCCCGGTTGCTGTCGCCTGTTATCCGCCGCCTGTTCCCGGAGTATGGCCAAGACCTGGAGGTGCAGGGGAAAATTTCCATGAATCTTTCCGCCAACCTGCTGGGATTGGGAAACGCGGCCACCCCTTTGGGCCTGGCTGCCATGGAGGCCATGAAAGAGAAAAATCCGGGGCAAACTCCCACCCGAGGTATGATCCTGTTTGTGGTGATGAACACCGCCTCCCTGCAGTTGATTCCCATGAACATGGCGGCCATGCGGGCTGCCAACGGCAGCGTGGAACCTTTTGGAATCTTGCCGGAAATTTGGCTGACCTCTGCGGCCTCTCTGGCGGTAAGTTTGGCAGCCTGTAAACTGTTGGAAAGGCACTGGGTATGGAACAGATAGGCGCTGCCGCCCTGCCCGTGTTGGTGGGCCTCCTTCTGCTGGCGGGGTTTGTCCGGGGTGTGCCGGTCTTTGACACCTTTTTGGTGGGGGCACAGGAGGGTATTCGGACCTCCCTCCAGCTTCTCCCCACGCTGTTGGGGCTGATTGTAGCCGTGACCATGGTGCGGGCTTCCGGCCTGCTGGAGCTGGTTTGCGGTCTCCTTGCCCCGTTGGCCCAGGGGGTGGGTATTTCCCCGGAAATTTTGCCGTTGGCCCTGCTGCGTCCCCTGTCGGGAAGCGGCGCCTCTGCGTACACCCTGGATTTGTTTCAGCAATATGGCCCTGACAGCGAGCTGGGAAAAATCGCCTCGGTGCTGGCAGCCTCCACGGAAACCACCTTTTACGCCATTGCCGTGTATTTTGGGGCGTGCGGGTACAAAAAATTGTACTACACGGTTCCTGCCGCTTTGCTGGGGGATGGAACAGCTCTGGTGCTGTCTGTAGTCTCCGTCCGGCTGCTGGGAGGCTGATTCCCCGGAGCTTCTGTTTTTCCTTCCCTGGAGCCGGGAAAGTTTTTTGCCCCTCTTCCTTTCCGCTGGTTGTGGGAGTATACTAGAGGAAAAAGGAGGAGGCACCCTATGATTGACCTGCATGTGCATCTAGATGGTTCCCTGACGCCAGAGCAAGTGTTTGCCTTGGGAAAGCTTCAGGGGGTGAAGCTGCCCGGGGAGAGCCCTGCCCAGTTGGAGCCGTTTCTCACGGCTTCCCCGGACTGTGAAAGCCTCAACATGTACTTGCGCTGCTTTTCTTTGCCTGTGCGTGTTCTGCAAAGCGAGGAGTCCCTTTTCTTGGCGGTGAAAGACTTGGCTGCACAGATGGCGGAGCAGGGCTTGGTCTATGGGGAAATCCGTTTTGCCCCCCAGCTCCACGGAGAAAAGGGGCTGACCCAGATGCAGGCGGTGAAAGCGGCTCTCCGGGGATTGGAACAGGCCAAGAAGGAACACCCCGCTTTTATTGGGCAGTTGATTCTCTGCTGCATGCGCGGGGGAGAAGAGGCAGCCAATCGGGAAACCTTGCAGGTGGCGGCCCGCACCTTGGGCCAAGGGGTGTGCGCGGTGGATTTGGCCGGGGCGGAAGCCCTGTATCCCACCAAGGCGTATGCGCCTCTGTTTGCTCAGGCGGCCCGCACCGGGACTCCCTTCACTCTGCACGCTGGAGAGGCGGCAGGGCCGGAAAGCGTCTGGGAGGCGCTGGAAATGGGAGCGCGTCGCATCGGCCACGGGGTGCGCTCCCGGGAGGATCCCCGTCTGGTGGAGGTTTTGGCGGAACGGCGCATTCCCTTAGAGCTCTGTGCCACCAGCAATGTGCAGACCAAAGCCGTGACAGGGTACGGAGATTTTCCCCTGCGGGCCTACGTGGCCAAGGGGCTCTTAGCCACGGTGAACACCGATAACATGACCGTTTCCGGGACCACAGTGGCCCAGGAATTCCGCAGGCTGGCCATCACGTTGCCGGAAGCTGAGGTCCTGCTGCACAACAGCGTACAGGCGGCCTTTTTGTCCGAAGAGCAGAAGTCTCAGCTGCAAGCCCAGGTGGACGGCGGGCTGGAGGCCTGGTATGCAAACCATGTCCTACCCTTGTAAGTTTCTTTGCAAGAATCCGGCGTGCTGTGGTTCTACCCCGCAAGGAAAGAAAAAGGGCTTGCCGCCAAAGGCGGCAAGCCTCTCGTTTTCCTGCGGGCAAACACTCAGTTGTCCAAAATCATCAGATCGCGGATGTACTTGATGGTGTACTTAATGCCTCTTTCACCCTTTTCGCCGCCGCGCCAGGTCTGGGAATGGGGCTCAATGGCCAGGTAGCCGTCATAGTCGTGCATATACAGCACGGCGAAGAAGGCGCGCCAGTTGATGGAGTCAATACCGGCGGGAGGATTGTCGTAGTTGGTGTTGTCGTGGCTGTACATACCGGGGCCAAATACCTCTTTCAGCTCGGGATGGGCCATCATCAAATCGCGCATTTTCCACATGTCCGGCTCCTGAGAGGGACCTCGCTGGATCACGCCTTTGATGTGCACATACTTAAACTGAGAACCCCACTCCATGCTCTCGTCCATGTAGGCGCCCTGGGGACCGCCGTGCACAAAGCTGTGGGAGGGATCGTACTTGATGCCCAAGCCGGGCACTTCGCTGAGGACCAGCTTCCACTGCTCCGGGGTGCGGATGTAGTTGTCGCCCATCATGCAGTTGACAATGGCGCATTCCATGCCCCGCTCTTTGGCGGCGGCAACTATCTGGTTGAGCACTTTGATGGCTGCGGTGATGTTTTTGTAGTAGGAGAGCTCTTTCACATAGGCAACGCTGCACAGGTAATACTTGGCGCCCAAATACTGGCCAAAGTCCATAACCGCCACCACGTTGTTCCACTCTTCGGGGATCACGTCGCCGTTTTGGTCCAAGATGTGGCTGGCCCAGCGGCCCACAGCGCCCACTTCCACGCCGGTACGCTCACTGGCTTCCTTAATGGACGCCTGGCGCTGCTGCAGTTCTTCTACGGGCACGCCGAAAAAGTCGGTGGGGTTGCAGTCAAATTCCACAAAGTCCAGGCCCAGTTCTTTGGCATGGTCAATGCTGGCAGCCTCGGGGGGAGCAATAATACCAAGTTTCATAGAATGATTCCTCCTAATGGTTTTGTACTATAAAAAAGCACAGGGGCTTTTTTAACGAAATCTGGCAAGGAAGCCTCTGCTTCCCTGGGTTTTCCCATTCCAGACGGCTTGAGAGATGATTTTCCCTGGCGCGTGTGGGCGTACACAGGCTTGTTTTCAAGAGGCCTCAGCCGCGCAGCAGCAGGTTTCCCCTGGAAAAAGGGCGCCGTTTTTGGGAGAGTATAAATAACACTTTGATACGTATAAAGAATAGCACAGAAATTCCTTTCTCGCAATGCGGGAATTGTGAAAACTGAAAATTTTTCTGGAAAAGATTTTGAAAATATTTCCAAAATAGAATAATAAATGCTAGAAAGTAGCATATTATGGTCGTGTAGAGCAGGAGTCTTTTTTCTCACTCAGAGACCCCTGGCGAATCCAGCAAAGGAGGAAAAATCATGGACGTTTATGTATGCGACGTTTGCGGCTACCGCTACGATCCTGAGGTGGGCGATCCCGACAACGGCATTGCTCCCGGCACCAAGTTTGAAGATCTTCCCGAAGATTGGGTCTGCCCCCTGTGCGGCGTAGGCAAGGATCAGTTCTCTCAGGAGTAATCTTTGCACAAAGCACAAAAAGGACGGCTTGGATGTTTCCAGCCGTCCTTTTTGTGTGTCAAAGACGCGGGTCTGGTAGGAGACAAGATCTCTGTAGGCCTATCTCTGTTTACCGTGTGTCGTACCCGTGGGCCTCTTGGAGCATCTGGTCTTTTACTTTCATCAGCCGCACCTGGGTGGAGCGTTCATTCTCGTCCAGCTTCATGGAGATATACTGAATGGTTTCCAGCAGCTGGGGTATCATCACATGTTCTAAGGCGTTCACACGGCGGCGCGTTTTCTCAATTTCCGCTGCCATCAGCTGGCAGGATTTTTCACTTTCCGCCAACTGCAGCATAGCGGGGAACACCTGATTCAGGGAGCGGATGGCGTCGTCCAAGTCCCCGGAGGTAAAGGCGAACCCGTAGGGGAACATGTCGCTCTCCTGGGGCGTGCGGGTGTGAAAGGTGAATGTTGGCACCTCCACGCTCATCACGTTCTCCACGGCGCACTCCAGGCGGATCTGCTGTTTGGGAACCAGCAGGGCCGTGTTCAGAGCGGCGTCCTGCATGCTGGCCCGGGCCAGCATGAACTGTTCGTTGGCCCGGCGGATTCCCGCTTCCACCTGAAGGCGCAGACGGCGGTTTTCCCGCACCCGCTCTAAAAACTGCCGCATCAGCTCATCCCGTTTGTCCTTTAAAAGCTTGTGGCCCCGGGTGGCGGTGGCCAGCTTCCGTTTCAGCCGGGTGAGCTCCATGCGGGTGGGATTCACCTGCAAACGCTGTGCCACGGTTATTCCACCTTTCCGTAGTATTCATCCAAAAGGGCGTCGCTGATGCGCTTGAGTTCGCTGCGGGGCAGCATCCCCAGCAGCTTCCAGCCCAAGTCTAAGGTCTCTTCCACAGACCGGTCTGTCCGGTATCCTTGGGATACATACTCCCGCTCAAAGGCGTCTGCGAAGTTGGCGTAAAGTTTGTCGGTTTCTGTGAGGGCAGCCTCCCCCAGCACCACCATCAGTTCCTTGGCGTCTTTGCCCCGGGCATAGGCGGCGAAGAGCTGGTTCATGGTGGCAGCGTGATCTTCCCGGGTTTTTCCCTGGCCGATTCCCTTGTCTTTCAAACGGGACAGGGAGGGCAGCACGTCGATAGGAGGCGCGATGTTTTTGCGGTAGAGCTCCCGGCTCAAAATGATCTGCCCCTCGGTGATATAGCCGGTCAAATCGGGGATCGGGTGGGTCTTGTCGTCTTCCGGCATGGTCAAAATGGGGATAAGGGTAATGGAACCGGCCTTGCCCTTCTGCCGCCCAGCCCGCTCGTAGAGGGAGGCCAGGTCTGTGTACATATATCCGGGATACCCCCGCCGGCCGGGGACTTCCTTGCGGGCGGCGGAAATTTCCCGCAGGGCGTCTGCGTAGTTGGTGATGTCCGTCAGGATCACCAGTACATGCATGTCTTTCTCAAAGGCCAGGTACTCTGCGGCGGTCAAGGCCATTTTGGGAGTGGCGATGCGCTCCACCGCAGGGTCGTTGGCCAGGTTTACAAAGAGCACAGTCCGGTCGATGGCCCCCGTCTCCTGAAAGCTTTTTACGAAGAAGTCCGACTCTTCAAAGGTGATGCCCATGGCGGCGAACACCACCACAAAGGGCTCTTGCGTCCCCCGCACTTTGGCTTGCCGGGCAATTTGGGCCGCCAGTTGGGCGTGGGGGAGGCCGCTGGCGGAGAAGATGGGCAGTTTCTGCCCCCGCACCAGCGTGTTCAGCCCGTCGATGGCGGACACACCGGTCTGGATGAACTCCTGGGGATAGTTGCGGGCGGCAGGGTTCATGGGCAGGCCGTTCACGTCCACCCGCCGGTCCGGCAGGATTTCAGGCCCGCCGTCAATGGGCCGCCCCAGGCCGTCAAACACCCGGCCCAGCATATCCTCGCTGACCCCCAGCTCCATGCTGTGACCCAGAAAGCGGACCTTGCTGCTTTCCAGGCTGATGCCGGTAGAGCTCTCAAACAGCTGCACCAGGGCGTTGCCCTCGTTGATTTCCAGCACTTTGCAGCGGCGTTTTTCCCCGTTGAAAAGCTCAATTTCCCCCAGCTCGTCGTAGGCGACTCCTTCCACGCCCTTCACCAGCATCAGAGGTCCTGCCACTTCTTGAATGGTTCGATATTCCCTGGGCATTATGCTTCCTCCTTTGCGGTTGCCGCTTGTACTTCTCTCTCCAGCTGGGAGAGGATGGCGTCATATTTTTCCTGCACTTGGCCGGGGTCTGTGTATTTAAACCGTCCAATCTGCTCCCGCACCGGTAAGGCCAGCAGGGTTTCCATGGGAGCCCCTTGTTCCAGCGCCTCCTTGCTTTCTTGGTAATAGCGCAGAATCAGCGCCATCATGGCGTGCTGTTTGGCCAGGGGCGTGTACGTGTCCACCGGATCAAAGGCGTTTTGGTGGAGGAAGTCTTCCCGGATGGAGCGGGCAGCCTCCAGTTTCAGGCGGTCTGGGGCAGACAGGGCGTCCATGCCCACCAGCTGGACAATCTCCTCCAGCTCCGCCTCGTCTTGGAGCAGGCCCATGAGCTGAGCCCGCAGCTGCACCCAGTCCTCCGCCACATGTTGAGCAAACCAAGGCTCTAAAGTGTCCAAATACAGGGAGTAGCTGGTCAGCCAGTTTACCGCAGGAAAGTGCCGCTTGTAAGCCAGGTTGGAGTCCAATCCCCAGAAGACCTTGACAATCCGCAGGGTGGCCTGGGCCACCGGCTCCGAGATGTCGCCGCCGGGAGGGGAAACCGCCCCAATCACAGAGAGGGTGCCCTCCCGCTCTTCTCTGCCCAATGTGACCACCCGGCCGGCTCGTTCGTAGAACTGGGCCAAGCGGCTGCCCAGATAGGCCGGATAGCCCTCTTCGCCGGGCATCTCTTCCAGGCGTCCGGACATCTCCCGCAACGCCTCCGCCCACCGAGAGGTGGAATCCGCCATCAGCGCTACCGAGTACCCCATGTCTCGGAAGTATTCCGCAATGGTGATGCCGGTGTAGATGGAGGCCTCCCGGGCCGCCACCGGCATGTCGGAGGTGTTGGCGATGAGCACCGTGCGCTTCATGAGGGAGTAGCCGGTTTTGGGATCCTGCAGTTCCGGGAATTCGTTTAACACGTCCGTCATTTCGTTGCCCCGTTCCCCGCAGCCGATGTAGACCACAATGTCCGCTTCGGCCCACTTGGCCAGCTGGTGCTGGACCACCGTCTTGCCGCTGCCAAAGGGCCCGGGCACCGCCGCCACACCGCCCTTGGCCAGGGGGAAGAGGGTGTCGATCACCCGCTGTCCTGTAATCAGCGGCATGTGGGGGGAGAGTTTTTTCTGATAGGGCCGGCCTCGCCGCACAGGCCAGCGCTGCAGCAGTGACAGGGGGACCTCCCGACCGTCGGGGCTTTCTACGATGGCCACCGTCTCCGTCACGGTAAACTCGCCTGTACGGATCTCTTTTACAGTGCCCAGCAGGCCGGGGGGCACCAAAATCTTGTGGGTGACGATCTCCGTTTCCTGCACAGTGCCCAGCACATCCCCTGCTGCCACTGTGTCGCCCACCTGGACCGTGGGGACAAACTGCCACTTCCGATCCCGTTTTAAAGCGGGCACCTCCACACCCCGGCGCAGGTTGTTGCCGGTCAGCTTCCAGATCTCGTCCAGCGGCCGTTGAATACCGTCGTAAATGCTCCCAAGGAGGCCCGGCCCCAGCTCCACGCTCATGGGCTCTCCCGTGGATTCCACCGGGGCCCCAGGCGCCAGGCCCGCGGTCTCCTCGTACACCTGAATGGAGGCCTCGTCTCCGTGCATTTCGATAATTTCCCCGATCAGCCGCTGAGAGCTCACCCGGACCACGTCAAACATGTTGGCGTCCCGCATCCCTTTGGCAATGACCAGGGGGCCCGCCACCTTTTTGATTGTGCCTTTGCTCATGCTATGATTCCCCCGTTTCCAAAAAGTGCCGGAAAATCCCGTGGGATTTCCTTGGGCAATTGCCCGTTCCGGCCCCGCGTTCCTGTGCGAACAAAGCCTACTCACCCAATATGTCGGAACCGACGGCTTGTTCCACAGATTTTTTTACCTGAGCCATGCCCAAGCCTGTGTTGCCCTGCAGCCCCGGTATGGGCACCACGGCCGGCAGGGGCCGTTTCCGCAGCTGCTCCAACTCCTCCTCCATGCCGGCGCAGAGCCCCTCGGTTACGTAGAGCACCCCGTAGCCGTCTTCCGCCAGCTTGCGCAGCAATTCTGCGGCCTGTTCCCCGGTCTGGGCCGGAAATACATCCAGCCCCAGGGCGCCAAAGCCGTACACGCTGTCCCGATCACCAATTACCCCAATTTTATACATAGGTTTCTCGCAGCCTTTCCCGAATGCTTTGTTCCTCCAAGCCGTTCCGTTTGCCGGAGAGAATCATCCGAACCGTGCGGATTTCCTGCTGCCGTGCCGCCCCGAAGGCAAACAGCGGGCCGGCTGTCAGCGTTTCGTACTTTTCCGGGCGAATCAGCTCCATGGCCTGGTTGTCCCGCCACCGCTCAAAAGCAGAGGAGGAGGTCTGCAGCAGCTGGGCGCCTTCCGCCCACGGTTGTGTGGCCAAAAAGGCAAACAGCTCTTGTTCTCCCCGCAGGGCCGCCTCTGTGAGCTCCTCCACGTTCAAGCTGCGGCAGGGGGCCAGGGAGAGCTGGTAAAACTCACGGTTTTTCCCGGCCCGGCAGGCCCGCACCGCCAGGTGCAGGTCCGCAGTAGCCACCGTCCACTCCCCGTAGCGCTGGAGCACTTCCAAGCCGCTTTCTTCCCCTAGGCGCAGCATTTCCTCCATACAGGCCCGATCCACCAGGGCGTCGCTGAGCTGGCCGTCCTTAGTCTGCAGCAGCGTTGTGCGGGCCTGTTCCCCGGCAGCGCCCCAAGGGGAGGGGAGAGGGAAAAAATCCCCTTCCCGGCTTCGCTGCAGCAGTTCCTCCGGAGACAAAGACCCTCCCGGCAAAAAGAGGGATTCCGGAACCTCCTCGTGAAGGCAGCATTTGACAGCAGCTTTCAGATTGTTGCAGTCTACAGGCAGCTGCAGCAGGGAAAAGGGCGCTGTGTCTTGGGAGAGTTCCCGCAAAAAAGCCCAGGTTTTTTCCTCCTCCGCTGCCAAAAGCTCTTCCGCGGAGGGGGCGTCTGCAGACCAGCCTTTGTCCCGCAGCACTTGGAAGCACTCCTGCTCCGTGGCGCATGCCATCAACCGCTCCAAATCGGTCTGGCGCAGCAGGGAATTTTCCCGGGCGTGTACCCGGGCCGCCGCGTAAATATATTCTTCCATGGGACACCTTCTTTCTACGCAGGGTCATCCGGGGCGAACAGGATAGCCCCGGCCGCATCCCGCAGCTCTTCCAGCCGTTCCTGAAACAGGGCCGGAAAGGAGCAGTTGCTGTCTATGTCCCCGTAAGAGAGTAGGAAGCCGCTCTCCATGTTGCCCGGTGTGGGATCGACCCGTATGTGGCCAGGAAGGCTCTCCAGCCGCTGGGGAAAGTCCGGCGGCATGCGCTCCAGGTCCCGGACGTTGCACTGCAGGACCCCCTCTCCCGGCTGGGCGATCTGTGAGGCCAACTGCAGCCACATGGCGAAATATTCCTCTGGAGGCGCCTGTTCCAAATCGCTGCAGGCTTGCCGCAGGCAGGCTTGGATGAGCTGCTGTTTTTTTCGCAGAATCCGGTCCCGCTTTTCCAAGAGCGCCGCAGATTCCGCCCGTTGCCGGAAAGCCTCCGCCTCTTTTTGGGCGGCTTCCATAATTTCCGCTGCCTGGCGCTGTCCTTCTTGCTGGGCCGCTTGCACCGTTGCCTCTGCGTCCCGCCTTGCGGCGGCGAGGATTTCCTCCGCCTGGTTTTGGGAGTCCTGCTGAATCTGTTCTAAAATTCCTTCCAATCCCTTCATGGGACTTCCCTCCTTCTGAGGAGCGCTCATACAGCCAGCCCGCCAATGCCAAAGATCGAGAGGATGGAAATCAGCAGCGCCAGCACAGCGTAGGTTTCCACCATGACCGGCAGGGTCATAGCTTTGCCGAATTGCTCCGGCTTTTTCGCCAGCAGGGAGATGCTGGCGATCGAGGCCTTGGTCTGCCATTTGGCGGAAACCAGGCCCACAATAGCCATGGGCAGGCAGGCGGCCAAATACAGCAGCCCCTTGACGGCGCTCACGTTGGGATCTCCGCCCAGAATGCCCACCTGGGTCAGAATAATAAAGCCGATCAGCAGCCCGTAGATGCCCTGGGTGCCGGGCAGCAGCTGCAGCACCAGCACCTTGCCGAACAGGGAGGGGTTTTCCGTAACCGCCCCGGCGGCGGCCTGTCCTGCCATGCCCACGCCCACAGCAGAGCCGATCCCGGCCAGCAAAGCGGCTAAAACGCCGCCCAGCAGAGCGAACACAATGCCCAGCATGTTCCAATCAAATCCGTTCATGTCATTTTTCCTCCTTAATTTGAAAATGTCGGGTGTTGACAGCGAAGGGGGCATAGGCTTTCCCGCCGCCTTCGTAAAACTTGCCAAAGAATTCCACAAATTGCAGCCGGTTGGTGTGCACATAGGCGCCCAGCACATTGATGGCCATGTTCATGGAGTGCCCAATGAGGAACACCACCGCGAAGAAGAGGGCGCCTACCACGCCGTCTCCCAGCATGGCGCCCAGCTGGTTGAACACCGTGGAAATCACCCCTGTGGCCAAACTGAGGGCCAGCAGGCGGGAATAGGAGAGAATGTCGCTGAGATAGCCGGACACATTGTACAGCCCGTAAAGGCCTTTCAAGAAACGCTTGAAGGGATTTTTCGACTCTCTCCCGGCGGTGCACAGAATGCCCACCGCCCCCACGCCGGCCAATACGCCGGCAACCGTTACAACAGCCGAAGGGATGCGGAAGGGGAGCTGGGCGATGTTCTGAAAGATTTCCGTAGAGAGCAACACCACCAAAAGCCCTCCCACCAGCAGATACCAAAACACCACGTCATAGAGGGCATCCGCGTACTTCCGACGTTTGGCCAATTGGTAAAACTGCACGCCCAGGCCGGTGAAAAGGTGGAGCACCCCCACGCCGAAGGAAAAGATCAGCAACCGCATAGGATCGGACAGGGGCTCGAACCAAAGGGCGGGCACCGTCACTTCTTGGTGGAAGAAGGTCTCGGCGATCACAGGGATGCAGTCTCCGAAATAGCTGCCAAACAGCACACCCCACAGGGTGGTGGAAATGCCGCAGAAGAGGAACATGCGCAGGGACTTTCGCATGCGCTCTTCCATGTGTTTGAATTTCTTTAAAGCGATGCCGCACCCCGCCACCATGAGCAGGCCATAGGCGGCGTCGGAGAGCATAAGTCCATAGAGCACATAGTAGAAAACCGCCATCACTGCGGAGGGATCCACCTCCTGCCTGGTGGGCAGGCTGTACCCTTCCACCACGTTTTCCATGGGAGCCGTAAACAGGCCGTTGCGCAGCTGCACCGGCGTGTCTTCCTCCGGAGCGGGGTCTTCCCAGCGGACAAAGGCGGCGAAGCGGTTTTCCAATTCCGCCCCCAAAGCGGCCGCTCGGTCCTCCGGCACATAGCCGGTGACGCAAAAGGCGTGGGGGCTTTGCCAGATCTCTCCCAGCACCCGGTAGTTTTCCGCCCGAGCCTGGTAGTAGTCTGCGGCCAGAAGAAGGTCTTCCCGCTGCCCGGCCTGGTCTTGAAGCTCCCCCTGGATGGACTGCACCTTCTGGCGCAGAGCAGCTTCCTCCTGTTCCAGCTTTTCCAGCGCCAGGGCAGGGGATAGGTCCCCGGAACTGGGCGGGTAAGAGAAGCCCATGCCCCGCAGGACGGCCTCCACCTGGGATGCCCAGCAAACGTGGCAGAGCAGGAAGACACAGGTCATCTGGGGCATGCGGCTGAGGACCTGCAGTTCTATTGCACAGGCCTCGGGCAAAGCCTCTTCCAGCTTTTCCACCAGGGCCTGGGTATCCCACGCCTCTGGAAAGGAGCCGATCAAGGCCCGGGTGTGTTCCGTTCCCGTATAGGTCAGGGGCAGGTCTAGGGAGACCCAGGGGGCAAGCCCCTCTTTTTGCGCAGCCAGGCGAGGAAACTGGCCTTCTGCTTCCTCCAGCTGCCTTCCCAGCTGCTCCAAGGCCTTGCCCTGCTCCAGCAGCGCAGGCGCCTTTTGCGCCATAGAGGCATACTGGTCCGGCGTTTTCACCGGCCTCCCCGCCAGAAAGGAGAGCATCCCTTTCTTTCCTGGAGCGTATGGCTCCAGCAGTTGGGCTGCTGTCTCCAGGGTCTGCGCCGCCTGTTCCGCCTCCCGGCACAGCTGGGAGGTGTCCTCTCGGGAAAACATCCCCTCCGCCTGGGAAGCAGGACGCACTTCCACAGCCCCTCGCAGCTGCAGCAGTTCCAGCAAAGGCTTTTGCCGGTCCCGCAGGGCCCAGAGCTCCATTCGTTTCATTGGTACCACTGCCAAGACCTTACCGCCCCCTTTCCAGCACGATCTTTTGCACAGCCTTGGTTGCCTGCGCTTGCCGGCGCTGGGCCAGCTGTTCCAGCCGGGCCTCCTCCTGGGCCGCCTCCTCCAGAAGGGCTGCCTGACGCCGTTCCCCCTCTGCTTGGGCAGCGGCCCGAAGAACCTGTCCGCGCTTGCGGGCTTCCTTTTGGGCGGCGTCTTGCAGCTGCTGTCCCCGGGCTGCGGCCTCCTGCCGGATTTGCTCCGCCTGGCTCCGCGCTGCAAGGATTCGGTTTCGCGCCTCCTGCTCCGCTTGATCCACCGCCTTCATCACATCTGCTGTCAAGTTTTCCACCTCCTCTGCCGGGAACGACCCTTTTGGAGAAGGGTTCCCGGGTTTTGGAAAAACAGTACAGTCATTATACTCCTACCATACCAAGATTGTCAAAATATTTTTTTAAATAGAAAATTTTTTGTTATAATTGTTTGCGCTTTGCCACCGCTATAAAGAGAAAGGGCGTACCGCAAAAGTGTTCGCGGTACGCCCTCATGATATGCACTTTTTGAAAGATCTTATTCCTCCGCCGTGGAGCTGGTTTCCGACGAGCTGCTCTCTGCGTCGCTGGAAGCGCTGCTCTCCTCGCTGGACACCTGGCTGGAGCTGGATTCCTCCGTGGTGGAGGAGGTGCTGGAAGCGGCGCTCACCGTGCCGTTGCGGTTGCTGTCCGTCACCATGGAGGAAAGACGGATGCTGTCAATGGCCTCCTGGTTCAGTTCAATGCCTTCCAGGCTGGCGGACTGCTCAATGACGTAGTCGTTGAACTCCTCCGACTTCATGGCAGCCAGCAGGGTGTAGCGGTCGTTTTCGTTGGCCACCACCGTTTCATAGGCGTCGGCAATGGGAAGACGGCGAACCACATAGTAGCCGGAAGAGCTTTCTGCCAGGCCGGCTTCGCCCTCATCCAGGGACTCGATGGCCTCCCGCAGATCCTGGCTGATGCTGTCAGGCTGAGAGGGCCCAGGAGCGTTGTAGGTGGAGTCCCGCGCCATCAGGTAGGCAAAATCGTTGGCGGCGGTTTCCAGTGTGGTTTCCCCGCTGTTGATCTCCTCCACATAGTTGTTGAGCTGGTCCAGCATGTCCTGCCGCTCCTCATCGGAGAGCTCCACGCTGTTGCCATCCTCGTCGGTCTTGCTCATGGAGGCGTAGAAGTATTCGTAGTCGTAGTAGTTGTCGGTGAAGTAGGTTTCCATCTCCGACTCGGGCATCTCCAGTTCGCCGCCTTCTCCGTACATGGCGGTCATGACCTTTTCATATTTCAGGTTGTACTGGGTGTACGCCTGGTCAAAGGACTCTTTGGCAATGCCCAGGGTTTCAAAGGTGTCCTGGTAATAGGCCCACACGCTGTTGGTGGAAGTATCGATTTCGTTCTGGTCCTCTTCGGTGATCTCCAGACCGTATTCGTCAAACTTCTCGTCCATATAGTAGTAGCTGCGCAGATAGTCCATGGCCCGGTTCCGAATCCATTCGGAAGCCTCCTGGTCCTCAACGGTGGCGTCCAGCACAGCGGTGTCGCTGTCCACCTGGTTGGCAGCCTCGGAATAAGCGCTGTACAAATAGTAGATGTAACCGCCGATGGGCAGAACGTCGTCACCGCGCCGGGCGGCCCAGGTTTTATTTTCATCGTAGCAGCCGGCAAAGCTCAGGCACATGGCCAGGGCCAGCAAACCGGCGGCAGCTCGTTTCCAAAAAATTCTCATGGGTGATCATGCCTTTCAAAAAGTAAAATTTACGTCGAACGGGAAACATTATACCCTACTTTGGGGAATTTGTCTACACAGAATTTGTGAAAAGGGGCTTCTATTGCCCAGAAGCCACCTGTTCCATAGCCTTTAAAACTTCCGCCAAAGCCTGGGTGGGGGATTGATTCGCCATCTTCACGCTGATGTAGGGCTTGCTGCCTGCAGAGAGGAGCACCCGGCCGCCTAAGGCTTGGATGAGGGGGCCCACTTCGGCAACGTCGAACTTCTGCTTGTAGATCAGCAGGGAGGATCCCTGCTGTTTCACCTCGGTGATCCCCAGCCGGGCGGCGGTGTTGCGCAGCAAAGCGATGTCCAAAAGCCCCCGCACGGAAGCGGGCGGCTCCCCAAAACGGTCGATCAGCTCGTCTGTCACATCCATGGCGTCCTCTTCGGTCTCCACTTCTGCAATGCGCCGGTACACGTCCAGCCGCAGGCTTAGGCTGTCGATGTAACTCTCCGGAATGTGGGCCTGCACCTGCAGGTCCACCAGACATTCCTGATCCACAGGACGGGTGGGTTCCTCGCCCTTCATCAGGGAGACCGCCTCGTTTAAGAGCTTCACATACATATCATACCCCACGGCCTCCATGTGGCCGTGCTGTTCCCCGCCCAGAATATTCCCAGCGCCTCGGATTTCCAGGTCGCGCATGGCGATCTTAAAGCCCGAGCCAAACTCCGTAAATTCCCGAATGGCGGAAAGCCGTTTCTGGGCGATCTCCGTCAGAGCCTTGTTGGGCGTGTAGGTGAGATAGGCGTAAGCCCGCCGGCTGCTGCGGCCCACCCGGCCTCGGAGCTGGTGCAGCTGGGAGAGGCCCATCCGGTCGGCGTTTTCAATGATCAGCGTGTTGGCCATGGGCACATCCACCCCGGTCTCAATGATGGTGGTGCACACCAGCACATCGATCTCGTGGTCCAGCAGCTGCCGCCACACCTCAGAGAGTTCCTCCTCGTTCATTTTGCCGTGGCCCACCCCGTAGCGGGCCTCCGGCACCAGCTGCTGCAGCCGGGCCACCGTCTGCTGGATGGAGGCCACGTCGTTGTGCAGGTAATACACTTGGCCGCCCCGGCGCAGCTCCCGGCGAATGGCGTCGGCGATTACGCCCCCGTCGTACTCCAGCACATAGGTCTGCACCGGGTGCCGGTCGTGGGGAGCTTCCTCAATCACCGACATGTCCCGAATGCCCGAGAGGGCCATGTTCAGAGTGCGGGGAATGGGCGTAGCGGAAAGGGTCAGCACGTCGGCGGTGTGGCACACCTCTTTCAGTTTTTCCTTTTGGGCCACCCCAAAGCGCTGCTCTTCGTCAATGACCACCAATCCCAGGTCGTGGAATTTCACGTCTTTGCTCACCAACCGGTGGGTGCCTACCACAATGTCGATGCTGCCCCGGCGCACTTTCCGGAGAATTTCGTCCTGCTGCCGGGGAGTGCGGAACCGGGAGAGCAGCTCCACGTCTACCGGAAACCCCTCCATCCGGCGGAGGATGGTCTGGTAGTGCTGCCAGGCCAAAATGGTGGTGGGCACCAAAATGGCGCACTGTTTGCCGGCGGTGACGCACTTGAAGGCCGCCCGCAGGGCCACCTCCGTCTTGCCGAAGCCCACGTCTCCGCACAGCAGCCGGTCCATGGGCACTTCCCGTTCCATGTCGTCCTTGATCTCTTGGATGCACCGAAGCTGGTCCTCGGTCTCCTCAAAGGCAAAGTGGGACTCAAAGTCGTGCTGCCACTCCCCGTCGGGGGGGAAGGCAAAGCCCTTCTGCTGCATGCGCTGGGCGTACAGCTGAATCAGTTCCTTGGCAATGTCTTTGACCGCCTTGCGCACCTTGGTCTTCTGCCGCTGCCAATCGGCTCCGCCCAGCCGGCTGAGCTTCACCGCCGAATCTTCCCGGGGCCCGATGTACTTGCTCACCAGGTCCAGCTGGGTCACCGGTACGTACAGAGTGTCGTTTTTGGCATAGCGCACCTTGATGTAGTCCTTGGTGACGCCGTTCATCTCCAGCTTGTGAATGCCCTCAAACAGGCCGATGCCGTGGGTGGCGTGGACCACATAGTCCCCTGGCGACAGTTCCGATAAACTGGAGATCTCCTTGCTGTTTTTGTCCCGCTTGCGTTTCTTCTGTTTGACGGCGGCCATCCTGCCGTGGGAGAGCAGGGCAAAGTTCGCTTCCGGCAGCTCAAAGCCGGCGGACAGCGTCCCGGGGGTGACGGTGACAGTGCCCGGCGCCGCCGTGGAAACGGTTTCCAGATAGCCGGCGGGAAGGCCCATGGCCTTTAAATCCTCCGCCAAGGCGATCCCCGCCCGAGGCGTGCCGCAGAGCACCACACAGGCCCGGCCCAAATCCAGCAGGGGCCGCAGGTCGTCCGCCAGCAGCTGGGTGCCTCCCGCCCAAACCGGCAGCTGTTTGACGTTTACATTGACCAGCGTGCGGGTGGGGATTTCATAGGCGCCCCGGGCGAACAGGTCCAGAAACAGGGTGGGGGCGTGCTGGGCCCTTCCCAGGGCGTACTCCCAATCTTCGCTGTAATGATCCAAACCCTTGCACAGCACCCCTTCGGCCAAAAAGCTTTTCAGGTCCTCGCCCCACTGCCAGAGGGAGGTGCGCATGCGCTCTTTCAGTTTGTTGCCCTCCGAAAAAACCAGCAGGCTGGTCTCCCTGGGAAAGTAGTCGAATAAAGTGGCGGTCTCTCCGTAGACCAAGGGGAGAAACTTGTCCAGAGAGCCGATGTGCAGGCCATTTTTCAGTTTTTCCCCTTCTCCGCGCAGGATTTCTTTGGCTTTGGGGGCCGTTTTTCCCCGCAGGGAGGAGGCCAGCTTCTCTATTTTCTGCGCCAAAATGATCGGGTTCTCCGGAATCACCTCTACGCAGGGGGCCAGCATCACCGCGTCCACCGGCTCGGTGCGGCGCTGGCTGTCCAGATCGAAGTAGGAGAGGGAGTCAATTTCATCCCCCCAGAACTCCACCCGCACGGGAGCGCTGGCCCCAGGGGAGTAAAAGTCTACAATGCCGCCCCGGCGGCTGAACTGGCCGGGCCCCTCGATCTGGTCCTCCCGGGTGTAGCCGCACTGGACCAGCGCTTTGACCAAGGCGTCCATCTCCGAAGCGGCGCCCGCCTCCACAGGGAAGAGGCGCTTTTCCAGCTCCTTTGGAGGGATGGTGTACTGCAGGGCAGCGTCGATGCAGGCGATCACACAATCGCAGCGGCCGCTTTGCAGCTGCGAGAGGGCTTCCAGCCGCAGGCGTTCGTATTCGTGGGAGACGCCGGTGGTATCTCGAAAGCAAAAATCCCGCAAAGGGTAAAAGACAGGGCGCAGCCCCAGGGAGAACAAGTCCTCCTGAAAACGCTGGGCTTCCCCTTCGTCCCCGGCCACCAACAGGAGCCGCCTGCCCGTGCTCTTCCTAAGGGCGGCCAGCAGGCAGCTTTTGTGAATTTCCGAGACGCCGGTGACCGCCGCAGGCACCGCCTGGTTTTTGACTGCCTCTTCCAGGCGGATGTAATCCGGCCAATGGGACAGGGCGTTGCGAACGACTTCCATTCCAAGCGTTCCCTCCTTTCATGTTTTATGGGTAGACAGAATCGCCCCAACGGGTGCGGCCCGGCCTGGGGCGGACGGGCAGCGTTCAGCTGTTGTACAGGTTCATGGCCCGGTCGATGTCCCCGCGGACAATCAGCTCCGCCGCTGCAGCGGCGTTCTCCAGGGCCAGGGAAAGATCCTTCTGCTCCTGCTCTGTAAAGCGGGAGAGAACCCAGTCAGCCAGATTGTAGTCGGGATGAGGCTTTTTGCCCACACCCAATTTTATCCTGGGGAATTGGTCGGAGCCGGAGAGATAGATGATATTTTTCATGCCGTTGTGGCCCCCGTCGCTGCCTTTGCGCCGGATGCGCAGCTTGCCCGGCTCCAGGTTGATGTCGTCAAAAAGCACCAGCACCTTCTCTGGGGGGAGCTTGTAAAAGGCCATGGCCTCGGTGACAGATTGTCCGCTCAGGTTCATGTACGTGGAGGGCTTTAACAGCAGCACGCGTTTCCCTCCCAGGGAACACTCACCCACAGTGCCTTTGAATTTTATGCGCTTGAGCGGCGCTGCGTGCTGTTTTTCCGCGATGCGGTCCACCGCCATAAAGCCCGCGTTGTGCCGGGTATTTTCGTACTGCTTGCCAGGGTTGCCCAAACCCACCAGGAGAAATTCCACAGGGCCGGGGGCGTGTTTGGAAAAAAATAGGGGCATAGTTTTTGAGACCTCCCAAAAAGTAGAGAAAGGAGTGGCTTTCCTTTCCCGGAGAAATGCAGGCGCAAAAAAGCGCGCCTTTCCAGCCTGCCAGGCCATGTCCTCCAGACGCTGTCCCTGCCGCAGACTTTCCAAAAGGCGTATATATACCTATTATGCCAGAAATGGCGTCCTTTTGCAAGTCTGAAAGGGGGAGGGCGAAGAAATGCCCTGCTTTTCCAAAAAGATAGGAAAAATATTTGAAAATCTTGCAATTTGCTATGGAATTTTCCCAGAGACTTTGTTATAATTCGTAGTAGGAAACCCATAGGACGGGCTTTTTCAGCCTGCCCGGGCGTTCCACTCTGCTGTCACCCGGAAGGGCCGCGCACATGGGGCCAGCGTCCGGTTGAACATTATTAGGAGGTAGTTACCAATGAGCCACAAGTATGTTTATCTGTTCAGCGAAGGCGACGGGTCCATGCGTGAGCTTCTTGGCGGCAAAGGCGCGAACCTTGCGGAAATGACCAAGCTCGGCCTTCCCGTTCCTCAGGGCTTCACCATCAGCACGGAAGCCTGCACCCAGTATTATGAGGACGGCCGTCAAATCAACGACGAAATCCAGGCACAGATTATGGAGTACGTCGGCAAAATGGAAGAGATCACCGGCAAGAAGTTCGGCGATAAGGAGAACCCCCTGCTGGTTTCCGTCCGTTCCGGCGCCCGCGCTTCCATGCCCGGCATGATGGACACCATTTTGAACCTGGGCCTCAACGAAGAAGTCGTGGAGGTTATGGCGAAAAAGTCCGGCAACCCCCGCTGGGCCTATGACTGCTATCGGAGATTTATCCAGATGTACTCCGACGTGGTTATGGAAGTGGGCAAGAAGTACTTTGAGGAGCTCATCGACCAGATGAAGGAAAAGCGCGGCGTCACCCAGGACACCGAGCTCACTGCCGACGATCTGAAAGAGCTGGCTGAGCAGTTCAAAGCTGAGTACAAGGAGAAGATCGGCTCCGACTTCCCCTCTGACCCCAAAGAGCAGCTCATGGGCGCTGTGAAGGCTGTGTTCCGTTCTTGGGACAACCCCCGTGCCAATGTGTACCGCCGCATGAACGAAATCCCCTACTCCTGGGGCACCGCTGTCAACGTGCAGATGATGGCCTTTGGCAACATGGGCGACGACTGCGGCACCGGCGTTGCCTTTACCCGCAGCCCCTCCACTGGTGAGAAGAAGCTGTTCGGTGAGTTTTTGACCAACGCCCAGGGCGAGGACGTGGTGGCCGGTATCCGTACCCCCATGCCCATCTCCCAGATGGCTGAGAAGTTCCCCGAGGCTTTCAAGCAGTTCCAGGAAGTCTGCAACCTGCTGGAGAGCCACTATCACGATATGCAGGATATGGAGTTCACCGTGGAGAACGGCAAGCTCTATATGCTGCAGACCCGTAACGGCAAGCGGACTCCCGCTGCCGCCATCAAGATTGCCTGCGACCTGATCGACGAGGGCATGAAGACCGAGCAGGAAGCTCTGCTGATGCTGGATCCCAAGCAGCTGGACGCTCTGCTCCATCCCCAGTTTGATCCGGACGCTCTGAAGGCTGCCAAGCCTGTGGCTTCCGCTCTGGCTGCCTCTCCCGGCGCTGCCTGCGGCAAGATTGTCTTCACCGCTGAGGACGCTGTGGAGCAGGGCCAGGCTGGCGAAAAGGTGGTCCTGGTTCGTCTGGAGACCTCTCCCGAAGACATCGAAGGCATGCAGTATGCCCAGGGCATCCTGACTGTGCGCGGCGGCATGACCAGCCACGCAGCCGTTGTGGCCCGCGGCATGGGCACCTGCTGTGTCTCCGGTTGCGGCGACATCAAGATGGACGAGGCCAACAAGAAGTTCACCCTGAACGGCCGTGAGTACCACGAGGGCGACTACATCTCCCTGGACGGCACCACCGGTAACATCTACGGCGAGGCTCTGCCCACCGTTCCCGCTTCCACCGAAGGCGGCTACTTCGGCCGGATCATGGAGCTGTCTGACAAGTACCGTCAGATGGAGGTCCGCACCAACGCTGATACTCCTCGCGACGCCAAGCAGGCTGTGGCCTTTGGCGCTCAGGGCATCGGCCTGTGCCGTACCGAGCACATGTTCTTCGATCCCGACCGTATTGCTGCGATCCGTGAGATGATCTGCTCCGACACTGTGGAGCAGCGCAAGGCGGCTCTGGCCAAGTTGGAGCCCATGCAGCAGGGCGACTTTGAGCAGCTGTACGAGGCTCTGGGCGGCCGTCACGTGAACATCCGCTTCCTGGATCCCCCGCTGCACGAGTTCGTTCCCACCGAGGAAAAGGACATCGAGCTGCTGGCTCAGACCCAGGGCAAGAGCGTGGACGACATCAAGGCAATCATCTCCTCTCTGCATGAGTTCAACCCCATGATGGGTCACCGTGGCTGCCGTCTGGCTGTCACCTATCCCGAGATCGCCGAAATGCAGACCGAGGCTGTCATCAAGGCTGCCATCAACGTGCAGAAGGCGCATCCCGATTGGAACATCGTGCCTGAGATCATGATTCCTCTGGTGGGCGAAGTCAAGGAGCTGAAGTTCGTTAAGAAGACCGTCACCGAGACTGCTGACCGCGTCATCGCTGAGGCTGGCGTGGATCTGAAGTACAAGGTGGGCACCATGATCGAGATTCCTCGCGCTGCTCTCACCGCTGACAAGATCGCGGAAGAGGCCGAGTACTTCTCCTTCGGCACCAACGACCTGACCCAGATGACCTTCGGCTTCTCTCGTGACGACGCCGGCAAGTTCCTGGGCGCTTACTACGAGAACAAGATCTACGAGAACGATCCCTTTGCCCGTCTGGACCAGGAGGGTGTGGGCCAGCTGGTGCAGATGGCTGCCGAAAAGGGCCGCGCTACCCGTCCCGACATCACTCTGGGCATCTGCGGCGAGCACGGCGGCGATCCCAGCTCCATCGAGTTCTGCCACAATGTGGGCCTGAACTACGTCTCCTGCTCTCCCTTCCGTGTTCCGATTGCCCGTCTGGCTGCTGCTCAGGCTGCTATCAAGAACCCCCGCAAGTAAGAGCTAAGGGAGTAACAATGTCCTATTACGCGGCGTGAGCCGCAGAGAAGGCTGTGAAGCGATTCACAGCCTTCTTTTTTGTTGTCTCTCCACATCTCTCTGGGCTCTGAGCAAACCGCCCGTTTCCCAGTGGGATGGATTGTCCGGAAAAGCCCTCTCTTCTCATTTTCCGGGAACTGTGCTACAATAGAGAAACGGAAAACCAGGGGAGGGGAGCCCATGCTGTACGCAGTGCGGTACCAGGGACAGTTTGCCAGCCGGCGGGAAGAGGTGGCCCACCAGCGGGCCCTGTCGGAGCAGTTGCTCCGGTGGGCCCTCCAGGAGGAATTTGGGTTGGATCTTTCCCAGCTGGAGCGGGCAAAAAGTCCTTCCGGAAAACCCTATTTCCCACAGTGTTCCGTCCACTTTAATGTGAGCCACACCCGGGGCTTGGTTTGCTGCGGCTTGAGCATGGCCCCCTTGGGGGTGGACGCAGAAGCACCTCGCCCCTATAAAGAGGGGTTGGCCCGCCGGGTTTGTACCCAGGAAGAGCTCAACTGGCTGACTTTGCAACGGGACCGGCAGGCAGCGTTTCTCTCTCTCTGGACTTTAAAGGAGAGTGTCCTGAAACTTTCCGGCCGGGGACTGGGGTATGGCCTTCGAAATGCAGCCTTCACCTTTCGCCAGGGAGAGCCCTGCTTTGTAGACCCCCAGGTGCGGCTTTCCCAATTCCCCGGCGGGGAGGGCAGGGTGATTTCCGCCGCCTCTCGAACAGAGCGCTTTACCGGTGTCCACTGGGTGGAATTTGCATAGAACCAGGTTCTTTTCGGAACGCCTCTTGGGGCGCCGGCAATCGGCTGGCGAGACGGACCTGTAAAACGCAGCCGCCGCCAGTGCCTCGTCCAAAGGCATATCTTTTCCGTTCCTCTCATAGGTATGCCACAAGGACTCAACAGAGAGGAACGGTGGAAAGATGGTTGTATCGCTGAAAGCTAATCGAAAACGCATTGTGGCCTTTTTGCTTCTGGCTGTCATCGTGGTGGGAGCCTGCCTGCTTCTGCAGGGCAGGGAAGAGGAGGCGGCGCCTCCGGTGTCCGGTGGAACCAACGAAGAGCGGGTGGCTTTTCTGGAGAGCTTTGGCTGGCAGGTGCAGACCGAGCCTGTGGAAACCCGGGAAGTGATGATCCCCGCAGAGTTCAACGATGTGTACACAGCGTACAATGTGATGCAGCAGGCGCAAGGCTTTGACTTAAAGCCCTATGCCGGGGAGATCTGCACCCAATATCTCTACAAAATTGAAAACCACCCCAATGATCCGGAGGTGTATGCCACGCTGCTGGTCTACGGGGACCAGATCATCGGAGGGGATGTGGCCAGCACTCAGGTGGACGGCTTTATGCACGGCTTTGCCCCGGACAGTGCCCACTTTGGCATGCCCCAGGAGAGCGGGACGGAAAGTTCCCAGGCGGAAGCGACGGCCACTCCCTCTCCTGCTGCAGAAAGCTCGGAACTGTCCTCCGATAGCAGCCAAGTGGCCCAAGAGGAGCCTGCTCAAACGGAGGGGACCCAAACGCCTTCTGTGGAGACGGAGGCAGCAGGAGAGGTCCTGCCGGAAGAGGCGTATCCTGTGGACTGAGGCGGCCCCTGGAACGCAGAGAAAGTCCCAGGTACTTCTGGGAAAAGAAAGTCAAGAAGGAAAGGAATGTGCAACGCATGGCAGAGAGGCTGGATAAGTTTTTAGCCTCCCAGGGAGAGGGAAGCCGAAAAGACGTGGGCAAGTGGATCCGTGGAGGCAGGGTGACCGTAAACGGTGTGCCCGTCCGGGATCCTGGGAGCAAGGTGGAGCCGGAGTCGGATGTTGTGGAAGTGGAGGGCCGCCCCGTCTCCTATCAAAAGCATGTGTATGTGATGATGCATAAGCCCAAGGGCGTTCTTTCCGCTACGGAAGACGCCCGGGCTTCCACCGTCCTGGATTTGCTCCCGGAGGAGTTGCGCCGCCGGGGGCTCTTTCCGGCGGGCCGTCTGGACAAGGATACCACAGGGCTCCTGCTGCTTACAGACGACGGGGCATTGGCCCACCGCATGCTGGCGCCCAAAAGCCATGTGTACAAACTGTACCGGGCACAGCTGGACGCTCCCTTGACCCGGGAGGATTGTCAGGCCTTTAGGGAGGGAATCTCCTGGGGAGAGGAGCGGTATGCCCCTGCCCGGCTCAGCTGGGAGGAGGGAAATCCCCGCATTGGCTTGGTGGAAATCCACGAGGGGCGGTTTCACCAGGTGAAGCGCATGTTTCAAGCCGTGGGAAAACAGGTGTTGGAGCTGGAGCGTCTGCGGATCGGCGGTTTGGAGCTGGACCCCGCCTTGCGGGAGGGACAGTACAGACAACTGGAAGATGCAGAAATTTCTCAGATTTTCACACAGCAAAATACACGAAAACAGAAATAAAATTTTGGGTTTTATGGATTCTCCATAAATGCGTAAAACAATCTTTGGGCAAATGATAACTTTTCCACCTGTATAGAATCTGTTATACTAAAAGTGATTTCAAGTGGGATAAGCAATCGTCCTTTTCCCAGGTTTGAGAACAGGCAGGAGGGATTTGCCCATGGCAAGCGTGACCCTAAAGAATGTGTGTAAACTATATGCCGGCGGTGTGGCGGCTGTTACAGATTTTAGCCTGGAAATTCAGGACAAAGAATTTGTGGTTTTGGTGGGTCCTTCCGGTTGCGGCAAGTCCACCACCTTGCGCATGATCGCCGGTTTGGAGGAGATCACCCAGGGAGAAATCTACATAGGAGATACGTTGGCCAATCCCATTCCGCCCAAAGACCGGGATATCGCCATGGTCTTCCAAAACTATGCCCTGTATCCGCACATGACGGTGTTTGAGAACATGGCCTTCGGCTTGCGCATGCGGAAAACGCCTAAAGAGGAAATTCGGCGCCGGGTGGAGGAAGCTGCGGAAATACTGGACATCTCCTATCTTTTAGACCGGAAACCCAAAGCGATGTCCGGCGGCCAACGGCAGCGGGTGGCTTTGGGACGGGCCATTGTCCGAAACCCCCAGGTGTTTTTGCTGGACGAGCCCCTTTCCAATTTGGATGCGAAACTCCGGGCGCAAATGCGCACGGAAATCTCCAAACTTCATCAGCGCTTGGGCGCCACCTTTATCTATGTCACCCACGACCAAACCGAGGCCATGACCATGGGCGACCGCATTGTGGTTATGAAGGACGGTTTCATGCAGCAGGTGGATATCCCCCAGAATTTGTATGACCGCCCGGACAACATGTTTGTGGCAGGCTTTATGGGGTCCCCTCCCATGAACTTTGTGGAGGCCGTGCTGCAAAAGGAGGAGGGGTACCGCCTGACGTTTGGGGCGTGTACGCTGGCCCTTCCTGGGGAAAAGATCCAAGAGGAGGCCCTGGCCCCCTATGTGGGCAAAAAGGTGATTTTCGGTATCCGTCCGGAGGACGTGCACGACGAGGAGGCGTTCCTGCACAAGGTGGGCGGCGCTCACGCGTGGGCGGATGTGGAAGTGGTGGAACGCATGGGCGCAGAGACCTATCTGCACCTGCAGTGCGAGGGCAATGCCCTCACGGCTCGGGTGGAGCCCTCTTCCCAGGCTAAGGCGGGGGACCGCTGCCCCATTGCCTTCGACCTTTCTCGCATGCATTTGTTTGACCCGGAATCAGAGCAGGCTGTGCTCCACTAGCACAGAGGCTGTTCTGGGCAAAAGAGGACCGCTGAGACAAGCCGGCCCTCTTTTTTTCTCTTTTCGGGAAAAAAATCCCGTCTTTTTTTAAAAAAAGGTTGAAATCTTTTCGGTTATTCTGTATAATAAAAACCGAATAATTTTGTATCACCGGCTACATGGCTGTGTTAGGGGAGGGCCGGTAGCCAGGCTTTCGGCAATTTGCGGCCGGGGGAAATGCCCCTGTGCCATCAAGAAAGGGGAAGAGTCATGTCAAACAGATTGTTTCAAGGTATCATCCATCAGATGCGGGACACCATCGACCGGACCATTGGCGTTGTGGACGAGTCCTCCGTGATCATTGCCTGCAGCGAACTGGGCAAGATTGGCGAGGTGTGCGAAGACCTCAACCCGGAAGATATGGCCTCCACGGAAGTGTTCCAGACGGAGGAATACAGCTTCAAGTCCTTCGGCAGCCGGCCGCGGCCTGAGTATGCCGTGTTTGTGGCAGGCAAAGATCCGGAGGCCCAGAAGTATGTGAAGATTCTGGCAGTGTCTCTGGGCAGCATTAAGCAGTACTACGATGAGAAATACGACCGGGGCAATTTTATCAAGAACGTGATTTTGGACAACATCCTGCCCGGCGATATCTATTTGAAGAGCCACGAGCTCCACTTTGATTCGGAAGTCAGCCGGGTGTGCATGTTGGTGAAGATTGCGGAGAAAAACGACATTTCCGCCTACGACGTGCTGCAGAACTTGTTCCCGGACAAGAACAAGGACTTTATTATCAATATCAATGAGACGGACATCGCTCTGGTCAAGGAGATTAAGCCCAACATTGACGAGAAGGACATCGACAAGCTGGCAAGTTCCATTGTAGACACTCTTTCCAGCGAGTTTTACACCCACTGCACCGTGGGCATCGGCACGGTGGTCAACAGCATCAAAGACCTGGCCCGTTCTTTCAAAGAGGCGCAGGTGGCTTTGGAAGTGGGCAAGGTGTTTGACACCGAAAAGCCCATTGTCAGCTACAACAATCTGGGCATTGCCCGGCTGATCTATCAGCTGCCTACCACCCTGTGTGAGATGTTCCTGAAAGAGGTTTTCAAACGGGGCTCCATCGATTCTCTGGATCACGAAACCCTGTTTACTATTCAGCGCTTTTTTGAAAACAGCCTGAATGTGTCCGAAACCTCCCGGAAGCTGTTTGTCCATCGGAATACCCTGGTGTACCGTTTGGAAAAGATCAAGAAGATCACCGGTTTGGATCTGCGGGAGTTTGAAGACGCCATCGTGTTCAAGGTTGCCCTGATGGTCAAAAAGTATCTCTCCAGCAACCCGGTGAAGTTCTAAGCTGGTGCGGGCGCAGAATTTTGTGTATTCCCGCGGCTTTTGCCGATTCGTTCGATTTTTCGTAACATTTTATTTCTTTATAAGAATGATACACCCTGCACCCATTGGTATAATACGTCTATGCCGATGGGTGCTGCCATGTGTGTCTTTCTCTGGAGTTTCCAGAAAAAACGGGCGCTCTTTCCCGCTGGGGGAGAGAGCCAGCAAGAAAGGACGGTTGTAGGTTTTGATTGAATTCCGCAACGTGTCGAAAGTGTACAACAACGGGACAGAGGCCTTGCACAACATCAACTTAAATGTGGAAAAAGGGGAGTTTGTGTTCATTGTGGGCTCCTCCGGAGCTGGCAAAAGCACTTTCCTGAAACTGGTCATGTGCGAGGAGAGGCCCAATTCCGGCCAGATTTTTGTGGACGGTGTGGATGTAAGCCGCATTCCCAAACGGAAGATCCCCTATATCCGCCGGAAGATGGGCATTGTGTTTCAGGACTTTCGTTTGATCGACCACATGACCGTGTACGACAATGTGGCCTTTGCCATGCGTGTGGTGGGAGCTTCTCCCCGCTCAATCCGCAAGCGGGTCCCCTATATTCTCAGCCTGGTGGGCCTGCAGCATAAGGCCAAGCATTATCCCACGGAACTGTCCGGCGGGGAACGGCAGCGAGTGGGCTTGGCCCGAGCGCTGGTGAACAATCCCTCCATGATCATTGCCGACGAGCCCACAGGCAACATTGACCCGGCCCTTTCTTTCGAAATTGTGGACCTGCTCAGCGAGATCAACCGCCGTGGCACCACGGTGCTCATGGTCACCCATGAACATTCCCTGGTGAAGCATTTCCACAAGCGCATCATCCAGATTCATTCGGGCGAGATTGTGGCGGATACGGCGGATATGCAGGAGAACTACGCGCCTCCGGAGCAGTATGCCACCCCGGAAGAAGCGGTGGAAAACGACGACGATTACGCCGAGTATGACAATCAGGAAACCTACGAGCCGGAGGAGAAGGGTGCTTACGGCTTCCAGGAGGAACCTGCCTTGGATGAGGGAGATATTCCGGAGGACATGCCGTTGCCCTCGTTCCAGGACGAGGATCTGCCTGTGGAAGAGCCAGCGGAGATCTACCCGGAAGAGGCGATAGATCCCTTCCAGGACGATGCAGAGACCATCGCCCAGGAGGTTCTGTCTGAGCAGCCGCTTCCGGAGGAAGAGCCGGATTCCGGGGAGGTGAAGAGATGAGCATACACAGCCTTGGCTATTTGTTTCGAGAGGGCTTGAAGAGCCTGTGGAAAAACCGCACCATGAGTATTGCCTCGGTGGGTGTGCTGATTGCCTGCCTGCTGATGACAGGCGTGGCAGGGCTGCTTACGCTGAATCTGTCCGCCACCATGCAGTCGGTGGAAGGCAGCAACACCTTGCGGGTGTTCCTGGATGAGAATGTTCCCTCTTTGACCGCTGTGAAAATTGGCGAGGAAATTCGCGAGCTGGACAATATCACCGAGTGTACATTTGTTCAGAAAGACGACGCCCTGGCCAATATCATGCAGGATTTGGGCACGACCGGGTCCCTGTTTAACGCCTATTCCGGGGACAACAACCCTCTGCCCAACGCCTACGATATTTCCTTAAATGATTTAAGCCTGTACGACCAGACGGTGGAGGCGATCCAATCCATCGAGGGGGTCAGCTCTGTGTCCGACTACAGCAACGTGGCGGACAAGCTCAGCAGCTTGGACCGCCTGGTGCGCTACTGCAGCATTGGCATTGTTCTGATTCTGGGCATTGTCTCTCTGTTCATTATTGTCAACACCGTGAAGGTGACCATTTTCTCCCGGCGCATGGAGATCAACATCATGAAGTCCGTGGGAGCTACCAACGGGTTTGTTCGGGTCCCCTTTATTGTGGAAGGCATTGTGATTGGCATTGTGGCCGGTTTGATTTCCGCCACCATTCTGTACTTTGCCTATGACCAGGCTGTAGAGGTGGTATACGGCTTGGCGCCCTGGCTGACGGTGGTAAATGTACAGCGCTATGTCTGGCTGATTTATGGCGCCTATGTGGTGGCCGGCATGTTGTTCGGCCTGCTGGGAGGTACCATTTCCATTGGCCGCTATTTGAAAAAAGAAGGCGAAAACGCCGTTGTATAACGGTGGGAAACAAGAGGACGGGGCGCGATGTATGAGCGCCCTGTTCCTTGCATAAAATGGTTGCAAGCACAGCCCGGGGGCCAATTTTTCTTGGTTCCCCGGGGCTTGTGTATTCTTTTCACATTGACAAGATCCCTTGGGGTCACTATAATAAGGAAAGTCGGTTCGCCCAGTGCGGACCATTTTTCAGTAAAGGATGGAGTACCATGGCAGAAAAACAGTATTTTGTAACCGAAGAAGGGTTGGCCGCTCTGGAAAAAGAGCTGGAATATTTGAAAACCGTCCGCCGGAAAGAGGTGGCGGAAAAGATCAAAGTGGCGCTGTCTTTCGGTGACCTTTCTGAAAACAGCGAGTACGACGAGGCCAAAAACGACCAGGCCATGATGGAGGCCCGCATTGCCGATTTGGAAGTGATGCTCCAGGGCGCGGTGGTGATTGATGAGAGCGAGCTCACCAACGAAACCGTCCATATTGGTTCGAAAATTGAGGTGGATTTGACCTCCGCCACCGGCGCCCAGTCCCGCAGGGATTTTAAAATTGTGGGCTCCAACGAGGCGGATCCCCGCAACGGGAAAATTTCCGACGAGTCCGCCGTGGGCAAGGCCCTCATCGGTGCCAAAGTGGGAGATACGGTAAATGTGGAGACTCCCGCCGGAATCTCCAAGTATCATATTGTCACGATCTCCCGGTAAGAGAGGACCGCAGGCAAGCAACAGGGAAAGGAATGGATAGAATATGGCCGAGAAGAAGGAAAAGAGCCCCCAGATGCAGGAAGAACAGGATATGCGGGAAATTCTGCGGGTGCGCAGAGAAAAGCTGCGGGAGCTGCAGGAGAGCGGGAACGACCCCTACCAAATCACCAAGTATCCTGTGGACAACGACAGCGCCGCTATAAAGGCGAACTTTGACCAGCTGGAGGGCAAACCTGTCTCGATTGCCGGTAGGATGATGTCCAAGCGGGGCATGGGGAAGGTGTCTTTCTGCGATTTGCAGGACCGCTCTGGCCGCATCCAGCTCTATGCCCGCAAGGACGAGATGGACGAAGCGGAGTACAACCGGTTTAAAAAGTATGACATCGGCGATATCCTGGGCGTGCAGGGTGTGGTGTTCCGCACCCAGCGGGGCGAGATGTCCGTCCGGGTGGAGAAGGTGACCCTTCTCAGCAAGTCCCTGCTGCCCCTGCCGGAGAAGTACCATGGCCTGAAGGACACGGACGCCCGTTACCGCCAGCGGTATGTGGATCTGATCGTCAACCCGGAAGTGAAGGATGT
Organism: uncultured Neglectibacter sp.; assembly: GCA_904374805.1. Lineage (GTDB taxonomy): Bacteria > Bacillota > Clostridia > Oscillospirales > Acutalibacteraceae > Acutalibacter > Acutalibacter pullicola. The sequence continues at coordinate 2,169 of CAJFEW010000013.1, read as the reverse complement.
GTTTGTCAAGCGCTCCCAGATTATTTCCGCCATCCGAGAGTACCTGGACAGCCATGCCTTTTTGGAGGTGGAGACCCCTGTGCTCCACAACCAGGCAGGCGGCGCCGCAGCGCGGCCCTTCATCACCCACCACAATACGCTGGACATCGACATGTATCTGCGTATTGCCCTGGAGCTGCACCTGAAGCGGCTCATTGTGGGCGGTTTTGACCGTGTTTATGAGATTGGCAGGACCTTCCGCAACGAAGGTATGGATACCCGCCACAACCCGGAGTTCACCATGCTGGAGGCTTACCAAGCCTTTACGGATTTCAACGGCATGATGGACCTGACCGAGGACATGATCCGCACTGTGGCCCACAAGGTGCTGGGTACCGGCAAGGTGGAGCGCAACGGTGTGGAGATCGACCTGGATCAGCCCTTTACCCGTATCAGCATGGTAGAGGCCGTCCAGAAGTACTCTGGGGTGGACTTTACCCAGGTGAAAGACCTGGAGCAGGCGCGGGCTCTGGCCAAGGAGCACCACATCGAGTACGAGGAGCGCCACAAGAAGGGGGATATTCTCAACCTGTTCTTTGAGACCTATTGCGAGGACAAGCTGGTGCAGCCCACCTTCCTGACGGGCCATCCGGTGGATATCTCCCCCCTGTCCAAGCGCTGCAAGGATGATCCGGAGTACACCGAGCGCTTCGAGCTGTTCATCTGCGGGGCGGAGTATGTCAACGCCTTCAGCGAGCTGAACGATCCCATCGACCAGAGAGGCCGTTTTGAAGCTCAGGCAGCCTTGAAGGCAGCTGGTGACGACGAGGCCTGTGATGTGGACGAAGATTTTCTCACGGCTCTGGAATACGGCCTGCCCCCCACGGGCGGCATGGGCATGGGTGTGGACCGCCTTGTGATGCTCCTCACAGGCGCCGCCTCCATCCGGGACGTCTTGCTTTTCCCCACCATGAAGCCCCTTGATTGATAAAACCATTGTAGCACAACGGGTTTACGGTTTCTATACCGTTTTGAAAAGCTGTTTTACACCTGTTTTACACCTTTTCATTTCATGAGCCCGCAATAACGACTCCTGAAAAGACACCTCTGCTTCGAGCAAGGGTGTTTTTTCTTGCACATTTTTACCGCCTTGAGACAAAGGCGGCATACATATTCTCTGCATGTTTATAAGAGTGCTGTAGTTTGACTGCAACAGTGTTATAAACACACAGATGCTTGCCACGGGCGTCAGGACGCGCTGTGAGCGACTTTGCACGCCTACCCATGCTGGGAGATGTCTGCGGCATAAAGGCTCGTACATGGCCTCTCTCGTGGCAACAAAAGCATGTCGTGGATGTACGGCGCAAAAAAAAGAGAGCCACCCGCAAATTGCAGAGGACTCTCCTATTGGGACAATGTCAAATGCATTTTGGGCGGGTATGAGGATTGATTCCTTGTACCCGCCTTTTTCTTTTCTGAATTTTACACCCACAAAATATCAGAAATGTAGTTTGTTATTTTGGAGTCGGATAACCACGTGCGTCTTCCACAAAGGTATGGTTCCGCATGTGTTTCTCATAAGACTCCTTGATGATGCTCAAGGCGATATCTACCTCGCCGTTGGTCATCCCATTACTTTCAATAATACTTTCATATTCTTGGTGAACCTTAAAAATACGATTGAACTGCTCGCGAGTCACCGGCTTGCTTTCATCAATCACCAATGAAGCAAAGCTAATGATAGCGTTGCGTTTGCTGTCTATTAGGATGGACAGAGTATCGCTATTATTCTTATCTAATTTTACTCCAAGTTCACTTATGCTCTTGTCGTATTGCTCCAGCTTCGAATTGACAAGGCGCATCCATTCATCGCGCATCCGTATGTTATCTGTACTGTAATGCTGGTTCAAATCATCAAGAGTAAGCTGGACTTGGTCAATGGTCTTCTCCATCTTCTGCAATAACATCCGTTCTTTCTTCCTTCGAGCAAAGACCTTACGGATTTTTGCAAACTCAGGAACGACCTTTCCCTTGAATTCCAAAAGCTCCCCGATTACTTGAATAACAAGGAACAGGCCGACGAGGACAATAGCAATCTTCGCCGGCACGTTCAGAAATTCAATGTAGTTAATCATAGGGCTTGCTCACCCCCTATATAAGCTTACACGCAAGCGCCTACAATTACTTGCT
>CAJFEW010000012.1 GCA_904374805.1 uncultured Neglectibacter sp. | reverse complement strand
GGCGGTCCTGTGCCGGGTGGCCCCGGTGGGACAGGACGCGCACGCCGCCGAATGGGCGGCGGAACCTGGGGCAAATGGACAGCTGGCTGCCCGCGTTTCGGCCGGGTGGTCCTGTGCCGGGTGGCCCCGGCAGGACAGGACGCGCACGCCGCCGAATAGGCAGCGGACTCTGGGGCAAAAGGGCAGCTGGCTGCCCGCGTTTCAGCCGGGCGGTCATGTGCCGGGTGGCCCCGGCGGGACAGGACGCGCACGCCGCCGAATGGGCGGCGGAACCTGGGGAAAAAGGGCAGCTGGCTGCCCGCGTTTCGGCCGGGCGGTCCTGTGCCGGGTGGCCCCGGCAGGACAGGACGCGCACGCCGCCGAATGGGCGGCGGAACCTGGGACAAAAAGGGCAACTCATTGCCCGGACTTCGAACAAGGAAGTGCTTTGCATGAAATTCGACTATCTCATTGTGGGCGCAGGCCTATACGGCGCGGTGTTCGCGCAGCAAATGACCGCTGCCGGAAAACGCTGTTTGGTCATTGACCGGCGGCCTCATCTGGGAGGCAACGCCCATTGCGAAACGGTGGAGGGCATTCAGGTGCACCGGTATGGGGCCCACATTTTCCACACCTCCGACCAAAAGGTGTGGGACTACGTGCGAAGCTACGCTTCCTTCAACCAGTTTGTCAACGCGCCTCTGGCCAATTTCCAAGGGAAGCTGTACAACCTGCCCTTCAACATGAATACCTTTACCCGCTTGTGGGACGTGATCACCCCTGCCCAGGCCCAAGAGGAAATCCGCCGGCAAGCCGCCCGTCACAACATCCAGGAACCTGCAAACCTGGAGGAACAGGCTTTGAAATTGGTGGGGGACGACATCTATCAAAAGCTGATCAAGGGGTACACGGAAAAGCAGTGGGGCCGGGACTGCAAAGACCTGCCTACCTTCATCATCCAGCGAGTGCCTCTCCGCTTCACCTTCGACAACAACTACTTTACCGACCGGTACCAGGGCATTCCAGAAGAGGGATACGACGCCCTGGTGGAAAAACTGCTGGAGGGCAGCCAGGTGCTGCTTTCCACCGACTATGAAAGCTTTGTGAAAAACCAGCCCGCCTGCGCGGAGAAAACCGTGTATACCGGCACCATCGACGGCTTTTTCCACTACCGGTTCGGGCCCTTGGAGTACCGCTCCCTGCGCTTTGAAACAGAGGTGCTGGACTGCCCCAACTTCCAGGGGAACGCGGTGATCAACTACACAGCCCGGGAGGTGCCCTATACCCGGATCATAGAGCACAAGCACTTTCTGTTCGGTACCCAGCCCCACACCGTCATCACCCGGGAATATCCCGCCTCCTGGACTCCCGGTCAAGAACCCTACTACCCTGTCAACGATCCCAAAAACCAGGCGCTTTACCAAACGTATCAGGAACTGGCCCGATCCCGGAGGAACGTGCGCTTTGGGGGCAGGCTGGGAGCGTATCGCTACTACAACATGGACCAGGTGATCCGGGCCGCCTTGGACGACGCTGCGGAAGAGTTGGCCGGGTCCCGTCTGTAACTCTGCAAAAGGCCGGCACTTCTCCAAGCTTTGTATGGACCTGGCAAATTTGGGAAGTTGCTATTGAAAGACCGTTAAGAAAAGGCGCTGCCGCACAAGCTCACCCAGGGCGGCAACCTTTCTTTTGCAAAATGGAGAGAGTGTACCCAAGGTACACTCTCTCCCTTGTATTATGCGGCAGGCTTCCCCTTCCCCTGCAGTTGGCTTAGAATTTCTCCCACATCCCCATTGATGCAGATGGATTTCTCTTGGATCTCCCGGGGAGCGAAGGCCTCCCCCAAATTCAGGCAGGCATAGGTGACGTTCTCCCTCTCGTAGGCCATGCGCCAGAAATTATACTTGACTATAGTCGGCGTATTGAATCCCACGGCGATCTCCAGCAGCAGCAGGTTTCCTCCCTGGTGGCTGCGGATAAACGCTGCGTACCGCTGGGCCGCCTGGTGCCACCCTTCGTCCTCCACAAAAGTGGCGTCTGCCCGCAGGTTCATGGTCATGGGCTTGCCGCACAAGGGGCAGCGGGGTACCAGCTCTCGGGGCACCTGCATGCGAGGCGTCACACCCTGGGGCAGGTAAAGGGCTCCGTTTTCCAAAATCTCATACCCCTGGGACAGGACCATCTGCCGGATTACCTCCCGGTTGTCGTAGGTCTCCTGATGGCAGGGCACACTGCATTGAAACAGCCCATAATCCCCCTGGGTGTAAAACAGCCGCTGCTTGGCAAAGCCTGCTTTTTGAAAGCAGTGGTCCACATTGGTGGTGAGAACAAAGTAGTCCTTGTCTTGCACACAATCCAGAAGCGTCTCATACACCGGTTTGGGCGCATCCATATAGCGGTTTATATAGATGTAACGGCTCCAGTACGCCCAGTGCTCTTCCAAGGTGCCGTAGGGGTAGAACCCACCGGCATACATATCCTGAAAACGGTATTTCTCTGCGAAATCGTGGAAGTACCTCTCAAAACGCTCTCCTGTGTACACAAACCCCGCCGAGGCAGACAGCCCGGCCCCGGCGCCGATCAGCACGGTATCCGCTTGCTGCAGGGCTTCTCTCAGCTTTTGCAAACCGACGGACGTTTCCTCCAATCCATCAAACCTCTGTTTTCCCATGTCTTTACCACCGCCTTTCTCCGGTTCCCATCGCGTCCAGGGCCGGAACAGCCAGCAGCCTTTGGTAAATGCGAAGGTCCTCGTCTTTAAACACATTGAAAATCACCCGGATATCCGCCTGCTGCGTGCGCAAAAAGGAGGATACTGTTTTCACGGCAATTTGGGCTGCCTGTTCCTGGGGAAAGTGAAATTCTCCGGTGGAAATGCAGCAGAAGGCAATGCTCCGACAGTTGTTCTCCACAGCCAGCTTCAAACAGGAGCGATAACAGGAGGCCAGGGCCTCACAATCCTGTTTGCTGACCGGCCCATAGATAATCGGCCCCACCGTGTGCAAGATGTATTGGCTGGGCAAATTGAAAGCAGGCGTGATCTTTGCCTGTCCCGTGGGTTCCTCATGGCCCTGCTTATGCATCATATCCGCGCAGAAGAGCCGCAATTGGATGCCGCTTCGGGAGTGCACGATATTGTCGATGCAGCCATGGAGAGGATGAAAACAGCCCAGCATCCCACTGTTCGCAGCATTTACAATGGCGTCTACCTGCAAGGTGGTGATATCTCCCTGCCACAACACCAGTTGAGGATTCCCCGGGAGAGAGGGCAGCGCTGCGCCATCCGTCACGCCACGTTTGTCCCGCTCGTATTGCAGGAATTCATCTTGCACTTGGAGAAAGTCACGGCTGATCGGCTTGGGCAAGCGCACGTTCATTAAACTGCGCAGCAAATCCTTCTGTTCCTGCTCCTGGGAGGGGATGGAAATCCCGGCATACCGGGGATCTTCCCCCAGCAGCTCCCGAATCAAATACACTCTCTGTTCCCCGTGGGTCATGGCCTTCCGCTCCTTTTCTCTGTACCTGACCTTAGCATACCCTAGTTTCTTCTTTCCGTAAAGAGGGCACAAATTTGTGCCGTAGTTACCAGAGGGTAACTACCCCCTCTAGAGAAAGAGGGCTGCCTCTCCGGCAGCCCTGGCTTTCTTTTTTCTGGAGGACCGGTTACTCTTCCACCACGCTGATGCGCTGCTGGATGTGGTTGCCCTGGGTGGCCTCGTCCACCATGGCAATGGCGTAGTCTGCGTAGCTGATGACGCTTTCCCCCTTGGCGTTGAGGGTCAGTTCCTCCCCGCCCAAAATATACTTTCCGGTGCGCGCCCCCTCTGCCTGAAAATCACCGGCAGGACTGATGTAGGTCCACTTCACATCGGTGCGAGTACGCAGCTCCCCGAGAGCCTTGGCCATGGCAGCTGCCAAGGGCTTGAAGGTATCGGGGAAGCCGGGGCCTTCTGCCACACAGGCGGTGTGCTCCGGATTGGTGTACAGGCTGCCGGCGCCGCCCACCACCAACAGGCGGGTGTCCGTGCCGGAGAGAATGTCGCACAGGTGCTGGAGAGAAGTGCTGTGCTGAGGCAGGGTCTCCTCGGTCCAAGCCCCAAAGGCATCCACGACCACATCGAAACCGGACAGATCGTCCCGAGTCAAATCGAACAGGTCCTTCTGCAGCACCTTCTGAGCGACAGTGCGGTTTTCCTCCCGCACCACAGCGGTCACGTCCAGGCCTCGTTCTACAGCTTCCTTCACAATTTTTTGCCCAGCTTTTCCATTGGCACACACAACTGCAAGTTTCATAAAGAGTTCCTCCTTAAACGCGATGAGATTCTGCAAGCTTTGGACCGGCCGTATTCCTCAGCTCTTGCCTGCAGTATACTTCCTTTAGTTTCTATTATAAAGTAGACGCTTTTTGGTAACTAAGCCTACAGAAAAGAAACTATTGAGGAGTTTCCTGGTTTTTTCCCTGTGTTTTTTTCAAAAAAAATTTTCCGGCCTTTCCAAAACTCCATCCGGCATGTGGACTCTTTTTCCCAGAGGCATCTTGCGCAACGAAAGCGGCCGGACTATAATGAAGGAAAACACAGCCTTCTGCAAAAGGCTGCCACAACTACGCGCTCTCTAGGAGCGTTTACAAGGAGGATTTGCCATGCAGCACACCGCACCCGATCTGCCCAGCCTGCTCCGCCGGCTGGAACGCCCCACCGGGCCGGTAGACGTGGTTTTAGACACCGATACCTACAACGAAGTGGACGACCAGTTCGCCCTGTCCTATCTGTTGGCTTCTCAGGAGCAGCTCTCCCTAAAGGCCCTGTACGCTGCCCCCTTCTTCAACGAGAATTCCACCGGCCCTGCCGACGGCATGGAAAAAAGCTATGCCGAAATTCTTCGGCTCTTGGACTTGGCCGGCAGCAAGTTTCCCAGCGAGCTGGTTTTCCGGGGCTCCCAGAACTATCTTCCCAATGAGGAGACGCCGGTTTTCTCGCCTGCAGCCGAGCATTTGGCAAAGCTTGCCAGGGAATATTCCCCTGACCATCCCCTGTATGTGGTGGCCATTGGGGCGCTGACCAACGTGGCCTCTGCCCTGCTGCTTCAGCCGGAGATTCGAGACAGGATTGTGCTGGTCTGGCTGGGCGGACACGCCTGGCACTGGCCCCACAACCAGGAATTCAACGCTTGGCAGGATGTGGCGGCGGATCGAGTTCTTTTTGACAGCGGCTGCGCCGTGGTGCAGCTTCCCTGTCAGGGGGTGGTCTCGCAATTCCGCACTACCGGCCCGGAGCTTCGGCTTCATCTAGGCGGGAAGAACGCTTTGTGCGACTACTTGGTTTCTCTGGTAGAAGACTCGGAGAAGGCGGCTGGTTCCGGGCCTTGCTGGAGCAGGCCTATTTGGGATGTGACCGCAGTTGCCTGGCTGTTAGGCCCTTCCTTTGTGGAGGACCGCTTGGCGCCCAGCCCCATTTTCCAGTACGACCACCATTACAGTTTCGATCCGGGCAGGCATCCCATCCGCTACGCCTATGAGATTCATCGGGACCCGTTGTTTGCCGACTTATTTCAAAAGCTGGCCGCAGGAACTTTCCGGTGATAACCAGGTGCAAAAGACGCCAGGAGTGTCATTGTACAAAAAATCGGTCTGTAAAATCCTCTGTGTTAATTCTTTGTAAAGTATAAGAAAAGAACTTGTGATTTTCCCGCTTCCCCTTTATAATGAATATATCGTGAAAAAAGGCAAGTATTAAGGGGAATCCTGATGAGCCACACATCAACAGTCGTTTTTCGAAGACGAAAAAGAACTGGGTTTACCATGCATGAAACAAAGCACGGCTGAGCACCGCTGTCTATGCAGCAGGTGCCGGTCGTGCTTTTCCTTTTGCCGCAGGGGGCGCGTCAGGAACACAGTATGAGAGAAGAGGAAGTGGGAAAAGTATGACATGGACAAACGTGCTGGCGCTTTTGGGAGGCCTGGCGCTCTTTCTGTATGGCATGCAGATGATGAGCTCCGGTCTGGAAGCCGCCGCAGGAAACCGCATGAAACGAATTTTGGAGAAGCTCACCTCCAACCGGATTTTAGGCGTCTTGGTGGGCGCAGGCATCACAGCGGTGATCCAATCCTCCTCCGCCACAACCGTGATGGTGGTAGGATTTGTAAACTCCGGCATGATGACCCTTCGCCAGGCGGTATGGATCATTATGGGCGCCAACATTGGCACCACCATTACAGGCCAGCTCATCGCCCTGGATGTGGGGGAAATCGCCCCTCTGATGGCCTTTATCGGCGTGGCGCTGGTGGTGTTTATCAAAAAGCCCACTGTCCGATATTGGGGACAGATTGTTGCAGGCCTGGGCATTTTGTTCCTGGGCATGAACATGATGAGCGATTCCATGCTGCCCCTGCGGGAGTCGGAAGCTTTCATCGGGCTGATGACCCAGTTTTCCAATCCCCTGCTGGGTATTTTGGCAGGCACGGTGTTTACAGCCGTCATCCAGTCCTCGTCGGCTTCGGTGGGCATTTTGCAAACGCTGGCCAAGTCCGGCCTGATCGGTTTGGACAGCGCCGTGTATGTGCTCTTTGGTCAAAACATCGGCACCTGCATTACGGCTGTGCTGGCTTCTATCGGCACCAGCCGCAACGCTAAGCGCACCACCATTATTCACCTGCTGTTTAATGTCATCGGCACCACCTTGTTTACCGTGGTTTGCATGTGCACCCCTCTCACTAGCTGGGTGGCTGGCTGGACGCCGGACAACCCCTCTGCGCAGATTGCCAACATGCACACCTTGTTCAATGTGGTCACCACGCTGCTTCTGCTGCCCTTTGGCTCCTATTTGGCCAGCCTGGCCACCAAGATCCTTCCGGAGAAAACTTCGGAGGCAGAAGAGGCTGGCGTTCACAGGCTGCTCTACATCAAACCGGTGGACCAGCTCTCCGCGGAACACCATGTGGGCACCTCCGCTATTGTGCTCAACGGCGTCCAGCATGAGCTGGCCCGCATGGCCGGCATGGTGCGGCAAAACGTGGACGAAAGCTTCCAGGCGGTGCTGGACAGCACCCCCGCCCGGTTGGAGAAAGTGGAGGAAACAGAGGAGTATATCGACTACCTAAACAAGGAAATCTCCAGTTATATCTCCCACATCATTGTCTTTGAGACCAATGAGCGAGATTCGGAGCAGATCAGCCGGTTCTTTAAAATCTCCAGCAACCTGGAGCGTATTGGCGATCACGCGGTGAATATCTGCGAATACACAAAAATGCTGGAGGAAAAGCACATTGCCTTCTCCCAGCAGGCACGGGAAGAAATTCAGGCCATGCGTCAAACAAGCCTGGAAGCCCTGCAAACTTTGGGCGAGCTGGGCAGCCTTTCCCCGGAAACACTGGAAAGCATCTATCGCTATGAGCAGAAAATAGACGACATGACACTGGAGTACCGGCACAACCAGATGGTGCGGCTGCGGGAAGGGGCTTGTTCCGACGAGGCCTGCACCCTGTACTCGGAAATGCTCACCGATTTCGAGCGCATTGGCGATCACATTCTCAACATCGGGCAAGACCTGTCTGCAGAGCTTACACCTGCTCTTCAGAAAGCCTAAAAGTCCTACTGTACCCATAAAATAAGGAGCTGTTGTGTAACCACAACAGCTCCTTGCTTTGTCTAGAGAGAAGAAAGTCCTATGGGGTCAGCAGGTGGCGCCGCCCTTTACATCCAGCTTGAGGTTTTCCTCTTTCCGCTGAAGCAAATCGTCGGAGAGCAGCTGCTCCTGCACGTTCTCAAAGCCCAGGCGGTTTACCGTGTCGGCAAAGCGCTCGCCGGTGCGGCCCTGCTCCCGGAACAGCAGAATGGCCTTCTCAATCACACGGAGTACCTCGTCCTTGTCGGTGAAGACCTTCTCTAAATAGCGGCCCCGGGCCACTTTCTTGCCCCAGCGCCCGCCGATATAGATCCGGTAGCCACTGGTGTAGCCCTCCAAAGCCTTGAAGGGACACTTGCCCACGCAGCGTCCGCAGTGGTTGCAGGCGTTGTCGTCGATGACCACCTTGCCGTTCTGCACCACCGGCACCTGGATGGGGCAAGCCCTCTCCACCTGGCACACCTTGCAGCCCCGGCACTTTTCCAGGTCGATCTGGGGCACCTTTTGACCGATGACGCCCAGGTCGTTCAGGTCGGGTTTGACGCAGTTGTTGGGGCAGCCGCCCACGGCAATTTTGAACTTATGGGGCAGCTTCACCTCGTGATAGCCGTGGTAGAACCGCTCGTGAATCTCCTCGCTCAGGGCAAAAGTGTCGATGAGGCCGTACTGGCAGGTGGTTCCCTTGCAGCTGACCACCGGCCGCACCTTGGAACCGGTGCCGCCAGTTTCCAGGCCACGCTCCGCCAGGAAAGCCCGCAGGGGCTCCACGTTGTCGTAGGGCACCTGCTGGATCTCCAGAGTCAAGCGGGTGGTCATGGCCACTTGGCCGCTGCCGAAACGGTCGGCGGCTTCCGTCACTGCTGCCAACTCCTCGGCGGTGAGCTTGCCGTTGCGGGTGATGATCCGGGCGTTGAAGCAGTCGGGCGTATTCTTATCCCACAGGAAACCTAAGCCCTTGACCCGGGTGACCTCTTCCGGGGGAACGGATGCGCCGGGGGCTTTGACCCGCACCTGGTTAAAGGTGGTGGCGCCTTCCAGCACCCAAGTGTTCTCATAGCCGTAGAACTTCAGCCGGTTTTGCAGGAAATAGGCCCGCTTGCCACGGCCGCACACCAGCAGCAGCTTCTCCTCTTTGCCGATGCCTTCGATGGGGCCCTCCACTTTGGACAGGTCCACAAACTTGGCCCCCCGGATGGTGGGCTGGGGGTTCACGTCGATAACAGTGTAGCCCTCAGCCGCCCCTGCGGCATACTGGGCGGGGGTCATGCTCTGCATGGCGCCGGAGAGCTTGTTCTCCAGCACGTACACCGCCTGTACAAAGGGGTGGATCGCCGTGGAGAAGGGCGGCGCGTAGGCAAAGTCCAAGTTCTCAAAGTCCTCCAGCTTGGCCCCCATAGAGAGGCCCAGCACCCCAATGTCCACCATTTTGTCCACAGCCCCGGGGCCCAGCACCTGAACACCCAGCAGCCGGTGGCTGTCCTTGTCGGCGATCAGCTTGGTGATAAAGAAAGCCGCATCCGGATAGTAGTGGGCCTTGTCGTCCGTGACAGCCACCACCGTCTCCACGTGATAGCCCGCATCCCTGGCAGCCGCCTCCGTCAAGCCTGTGCGGCCTGCGTTCAAACCGGGCAGCTTCACCACGCCGGTGCCCAGCACGCCAGGGTAGGTCTTGTTTTCTCCGTTCAAATGCTGCGCCAGGGTGCGGCCCTCCAGGTTGGCGGAGGAGCCCATGGGGGAATACTGGGCCTTGCCGGTCAAGCGGTTCTTCACCAGGGCGCAGTCCCCGGCGGCGTAGATATCCGGCACACTGGTGGCGAGACATTCGTCCACCACAAGGGCGCCCTTCTCCATCTGGATGCCGGTGCCCTCCAAAAAAGCCGTGTTAGGCCGGATGCCCGCAGATAAGACCACCACCCCACAGGGGAGCAGCCCCGCGCTGGTCTCCACACCGGTCACAGCGCCATCTCCCACCAGGGCGGAAGCCTTCGTCCCTGTGAGCACCCGGATGCCCTTCTGGGTCAGATGGTTCTTGACATACTGGGCCATCTCCGGGTCCAGCACACCGGACAGCAGCTGGGAGGCAATTTCCACCACCGTGACGGAAATGCCCCGGTCAAACAGGTTCTCCGCCAGCTCCAGGCCAATGAATCCCCCGCCAATGACCACAGCCTTCTTCACCCCATTGGACTCCAAATAGGCCCGCATGGTGATGGCGTCTTCCGGGGCCCGCATGGGGAACACGCCTGGAAGATCCACCCCAGGGATGGGCGGCTTTACGGCAGAAGCGCCAGTGGCCAGAATCAGCTTGTCGTAGGCATACACCTCTTCTTCGCCGGTCTCCACCTGCCGCACGGTCACCTGTTTGGCAACCGGATCCACCTGGGTGGCTTCCCGCAGCGTGCGCACCTCCACCCCGGTGAGGCCTTGGTACTTTGCCGGGGTGTTTACAATGAGCTCCTCCTTGTTGGCAATGGAACCGCCCACATAGTAGGGCAGCCCACAGCCCGCATAGGAGATATCCGCGCTTTTGGTGAGGAGCAGTACCTCATCCCCCCGGTTCTCCCGCTTCCATTTGGCAGCCGCTTTGGTGCCTGCGGCCACGCCGCCGATCACTAATACCTTCATCTCATGCATCCTTTCCCTGCCTGTGGCAGCAAGTGGGTTCCCCAGCGCACTCCGGCCGGGGAGCCGTACAGACCAGAACGTCCCCGCCTTCGATCACAAGAGGACGTCCCTCTACCAGTGCCCGAGCCACCTTGCTGCGCCCTGTTTCGTACATGCGCGTCACCGTGGTCCGGGAGATGTTCATGCGCGCCGCGCACTGCTCCTGGGTGTATTGCCGGTAATCCAGCAGCCGGATCGTCTCGTATTCATCCAGCCGAAGGACCACCGGTTCCTGGCTGCTCCCCTCCCCTCTGGGAAAAAACTCCGTCACAGGGGGCATAGAACAGATGCAGCGGCATTTACTAGGCCTGGCCAAGTGCACTCCTCCTCTCCGCCAGTTTCTTTAGTTCCATTGTACCTTTGTTTTGCACATATGTCAACAACATTTCTTTCAATTCCCCCTGGAAAGGTACCAAAAACTGTCACCGTTTTTCTACCAACCGAATATGGTGACAGTAAAGGGAGGAAGCAACATGGAGGAAGCGTTCCCTTTGGCCAGGCTCTCCCCCGGGGAGCATGGCCGGGTTTGGAAACTCAACGCCCAGGGGCCCATCCGCCGCCGCTTGCAGGACCTGGGCCTGGTGCCCGGCGCGGTGGTGGAGTGTGTGGCCCAAAGCCCTTTGGGCACCCCCTCGGCCTACCGCATTCGAGGGGCCGTGATCGCCCTGCGAAAAAAGGACGCCCAAAGCGTCCTTGTCACTTGGTAAAACACAGGGCGCCCGTCTTCGGGCTTTCCGAAGAGGGCGCCTTTTCCTGGGGAGAAAGTTTCTCCCCCTTTTTAGACGGGGAGTGTGATTGGATGGACGCTGCAGCAAGCCCTTCTTGGGAAGAGGGCCCACGGATCTTAGCCCTGGCAGGAAATCCCAACGTGGGAAAGAGCACGGTCTTTAACGCTCTAACCGGCCTTCGGCAGCACACGGGAAACTGGGCCGGGAAAACCGTGGCCAGTGCCCAGGGGATCTGCCGGTGGAAGGGGCAAACCCTCCGGCTGGTGGATCTGCCGGGCTGCTATTCCCTCCTTCCCCGGTCTCCGGAGGAGGAGGCCGCCCGGGACTTTCTTCTTTCCGGCAGGGCAGACGCGGTCCTGGTGATCTGTGACGCCACCTGCTTAGAGCGGAGCCTGGGGCTGGTCCTGCAGGTGTTGGAGATCACACCCCGGATCGTGGTGTGCGTCAACCTCTTGGATGAGGCGAAAGCCCGGAACATACAGGTGGACACCCAGGCTCTGTCCCAGCTGCTGGGGGTTCCTGTTGTGGGCACGGCCGCCCGCCGGGGCAAAGGGATCCCCCAGCTGCTGCAAACCGCAGTGGCGGCCATGGAGGCCTCTCCCAGCACTTTCTCCCCTTCCGTCCCCTACCCCTCTCCCGTGGAAGGGGCGCTGGACCGGCTGGCTCCCCTGGTGGATCGAAAAAAGCGGGAGGGCCTCCCCACCCGCTGGACCTGTTTGCGGCTGCTGGAAGGGGAGACGCCTCCCCCAGCCGCCTATTTGCTGGAAGACCCTTCCGTCGCCGCCGTCCTGCAAGACCTGTGGAGCCGTCACACCTCGGAAGAATATGGGGACGCCATCGCTGCCGGCCTGGCGGAAAAGGCGGCGGATCTGGCCCGGCGGACCGTCTGCGGCATGGGCCGGGGATACAGCCCTCGGGACCGGGCGTTGGACCAGATCTTCACAGGGAAATGGACCGCTTTCCCTGTCATGGGGTTGCTGCTGCTCCTGTTGCTATGGCTGACCATGGTGGGAGCCAACGTTCCCTCCCAGCTTCTCAGCCAGGGATTTGCCCACCTGGGAACCGGGCTGCGGGCATTACTGGAGTTTTGGAACGCCCCTGCTTGGCTCACGGGAGTCTTGGTGGACGGAGCGTACACCACCCTGTCCTGGGTGGTGGCAGTCATGCTGCCTCCCATGGCCATTTTCTTTCCCCTGTTCACCTTGTTGGAGGATCTGGGCTATCTGCCCCGCATCGCCTTTAATCTGGACCGATGCTTGCAAGCCTGCGGCGCCTGCGGAAAACAGGCCTTAACCACCTGCATGGGGCTGGGCTGCAACGCGGCAGGCGTCACCGGCTGCCGGATTATCGACTCCCCCCGGGAGCGAAACATCGCCTTGCTGACCAACAGCTTTATCCCCTGCAACGGCAGGCTGCCCCTGCTTGTTACCTTGATCTCTCTGTTTTTCGCAGGGGGCGGCGCCTCCTTCCTGGGAGCATTGCTTTTGGCAGGATTGCTCCTGCTGGCTTTGGGCATGAGCCTGGCGGCCTCCAAACTGCTTGCCCAAACCCTCCTGCGGGGAGAGCCCTCCTCCTTCACCTTGGAGCTTCCGCCCTATCGCACGCCCCAGGTGGGGCAGATCTTGGTGCGCTCCCTACTGGACCGCACCCTGTTCGTTCTGGGAAGAGCCGCGGCGGTGGCCGCTCCCGCAGGCGTGGGGATTTGGTGCCTGGCAAATCTCTCCCCCGGCGGGGAGAGCCTTCTGTCCCAAGGGGCCGGGTTCCTGGACCCCTTCGCCCGGCTGCTGGGAATGGACGGGGTGATCCTGCTCTCTTTTCTACTGGCCTTGCCTGCCAACGAACTGGTTTTGCCCCTGCTGCTCATGGGATACCTGTCTCAAGGGACCTTGACAGAGGTGAGCAACCTCTCCCTGCTGCACAACGTTCTGGTGGAAAACGGCTGGACCTGGGTCACCGCTCTGTGCGTACTGTTTTTCTCCCTGTTCCACTGGCCCTGCTCCACCACCTGCCTCACCGTCTGGAAGGAGACAAAAAGCCTCCGCTGGACGGCGACCGCTTTCCTTCTGCCCACGCTGTGCGGCATGGCCCTCTGCGCCCTTACGGCCTTTGTCACCCGTTGGATCCCCCTATAAAAATCCAGGGTGTCACCGCTCCCCTCGGGCGGCCTTTTCCTGGCGGCGCCGTTCTTTCCGATACTGGTAGCGTTCTTGGGCGGCTTCCCACTCCCGCTTTTCCTCTTCCGTGGTCAACACTAGCCGGGGCACTTCCACAGGACGCTCGTTTTCATCCAGGGCCACCATCACCAGGTAGGCCACGTTGATCAGCCGCTTGTGGCCGTTGAGCTCCTCCACATAGGTGCGCACGCACACCTCCATGGAAGTGCGGCCCGTATAGGTGATATATCCGCACAGCACAATGGTCTCGTTGCCGTAAGCGGGCCCTTCAAAGCGCAGGTTGTCCACGGAAGCTGTGGTCACATTGTGGTTGGAGTGCCGCCGGGCCACCACCCCGGCCACCACGTCGATCCACTCCATCAACCTGCCTCCAAACAGGCGTTTGTAGCCGTTCAAGCTGGACTGGGACAAAATCTGCACATGCTCCGTATAGGAATCCCGGACGTATTTCTCCATAGGCCTCTCCCTTCTTCTTTTGGTATTCCCCCGTATTATATACAATCCCTGTGCAGGATTCAATGGGGCGCTCTTGCAAACCCGGGGGAAATGCCCTTTCCGCCGGCCAATTTTCTCCAAGCAGCCACAGCTGCATAGGCAGATCTATTCTGGGCAGACTAAGGGTAAAACTACCCACAGGAGGAACTGCTATGATCCAGGAAGACACCATAAAACTGCTGCGGGAGTGCAACGCCGGCATTAAAATGGGCGTGGGCTCCATCGACGAAGTGCTGCCCAAGGTGAAGGGCAGCCAGCTGCGAAATTCCTTGGAAAAAAGCCGCAGCGCCCACACCAAGCTGGGAGACGAAACCCACTCCCTGCTGGCCCAATATGGGGACCAGGGCAAGGAACCCAGTCCAGTGGCTAAAGGAATGTCCTGGATGAAAACTAACGTCCAACTCGCTTTAGAGGACAGCGATAAAACCGTGGCTAACCTGATTACAGACGGCTGCAATATGGGGGTAAAATCCCTAAACCGCTACCTCAACCAATACAAGGCTGCCGAGGAACAGGCAAAACGCATTGCAGACCGCCTCATCACCTTGGAGGACAGCCTGGCCCAGGAAATGCAGCCCTATTTGTAGGATGTGAGAACGCTGGCATTGGTATGTTTGGAAAAAACCGGCATATACTGTACCCACAACTATCTGCCGGAAAGGGGCGGTCCCATGATCAAAGGCAAACCGTTGGCAGCCAATCTGCTTCTCAGCCTGGGCACAGGCGGGTTGGCCGCCTTGCTCACCCAGGGGGCCGGACAGGTATACGGCGCTTTGCGGCAGCCGCCCCTCTCCCTACCTGCTTGGGTGTTCCCTATAGTGTGGAGTCTTTTATACTTGCTGATGGGAATCGCCGCCTATTTGGTGTGGATGCGGGACAGCACCGGCCGCAATGGGGCTTTGGCACTGTATGCCCTCCAGCTGGCCCTGAACTTTGTGTGGCCCCTGCTCTTCTTCAACCTGCAAAATTACGCCCTGGCCTTTTTCTGGCTGCTGCTTCTTTGGCTGTTCCTGCTGGTGACCACCCTGCGCTTTTTTAAGGAGACGCCCGCAGCCGGGTGGCTTTTGGTTCCCTATCTGCTCTGGGTGACGTTTGCCGCCTATTTAAATGGGGGAGTTTGGCTTCTAAACCCAGGCACATAAATCCCCCCTGCAAAAAGGACGTCCGGGAAGACCCGGGCGTCCTTTTTCTCCGAAGAGCCGGTGAGGTGTCAGTTTCCTCACCGGCTCTTCCCATACTATTACAAAGTGCAGCCGTTCCTTGGAAGCCACTTTGCCAGCTGGTCCAGCACCTTGCGCAGGGGATGGTAGAGCAACAGCGCCAGAAGGAAGTTTCCTCCCCCGTGCACAAAGTCAAAAGGCAAACCGCTGACGATCCAGGCCAGCATCATAGAAACGCCGCCCACCGGCAGATAGGTCAGAGAGCAGAGCGTTCCAAAGGCCAAGCCAAAAAGCCCCGACAAAATGGCCCACTGCCAGCAGTGCCCCATCCAGCGGAACAGCCAAGTGAGCAGGGCCAGCAGAGGCCAAACGTACAGATACATCACCCACCAGGTGCCAAAGCCGCCATAGAGGAGTCCCTCCAACAGAAGAAACACCCCCAGGGCCCCCACCACCCTTTTTCCAAACACCAGCGTAAAAAGGATGGTCAGCAGGCTGACCAATTCCACATTGGGCAAAAAAGCCAGCACCTCTTTAGAGACCACTAGGACCGTGCCCATCATGGCCATCAAGCACAGGTTGGTGAGGCGGCTTTTCATCAGTAACCCACCGTCAAGGTCAACTCATAGGTGTCGCCGTCGCTGATCTGGGTGGAATCTGCGCCGTAGTTCCACGCTTCACCGCCCTTGGTCAGGCACCACCACTCCTGGTTGGCGTCGTCGGCCGTTTCACCGTCCACCGTGGTGATGAACAGCCCGTAGCTGCTCTCTTCTCCGGCGATCAAACCTTCCGCCTCCAGGGCTTCTCCCAGGGTTTCTGCCGTGGTGGAAAGGGGGAACTCCTTCTCAGACCCGTCCCCGTGGACCACCTTCAAGGTGATCTCCTTTACCTGGCTCTCCTCCTGAGAGGCCTCGCCCTCCCGGGGCTCCGGCTTCAAAGCAGAGCTCTCCTCCTCTGCAGAGGAGCTCACCTGGCTTTGGGAATCCACAGCGGAGCTCTCTTCTGTTTGCGAAACCGCAGAAGAGGATTCCACCTGGGAAGATGTAGAGGAACCGGTGCTGTCTCCGCAGCCAGCCAGCACAGAGACCACCAGCAGCAAGCTCAAAAGCAGAGCTCCCCAACGGCCTGCCTTACGTTTGGTACGTTTCATCATTTTTGTTAACCTCATTTCTAAAAAAGTTTAGATTTGAGGGACGGCTCCCGCAGTTGCGTGCAGCGCTCTGGCGCACGGCGCTTCACCAAGGCCTGCCGGAAAAAAGGGATCCCCCTCTTTCCGACAGAACTGTGCGGGCAGGAAAACCGGCCGGGTTTCCCCGGCCTCTCCTGTGCGGCGCGCCAAGAACCCGTGGCGGCAGCACGGCCATTCCGGGCAAGTCTTCCGGCTCAGGCATACAAACGGTGCGTTTCGCCTTCCCAGGCACATGCCCAGTGGCTGCAAGAAACGCCCCTCTGCCATTACGGCGACGGGTTCGCCGGGGAATTGCACCCCTGTTCCTGTGTTCGGCCACGGAGTCCATCCGTGGGCACCCGGAGTCCCAGCGGGCATAATCATACCCTATTCGGCGGGTTTTGTCAAACGGACAGGAGTTTGCCTCCCGTTCCCGATTTCGCTCCATTGGCGCACAGAGAAGGGCCGCCTGCAAACAGGCAGCCCTTCCTCCTCTATTTCAGCGTCATTCACTTGTTCTGCCAAGGATACAAACAGCCGAGTCACCCCCGCTTTCGGAGGGTTTGGAAAAAGGCCTGTAAAAGCGCCTTGCTCTCCGCTTCGTAAAATCCCCGGTACACAGTAGGCCGGTGGCTGTACGGCAGGGAAAAGAGATCCACGGCCGTGCCGCAGCAACCGGCTTTCTCATCGTCCACCCCGTACACCACCCGGTCTATGTGGGCGTTGATCAGGGCCCCGGTGCACATGGGGCAGGGCTCCAAGGTCACGTAGAGGGTGCAGCCTGTCAGCCGCCAGGTGCCCAGCGTTTGGCAGGCTTGGGAAATGGCCTCCAGCTCCGCGTGGGCCAGGGCGTTTTTGCCCGCCTCCCGGCGGTTGCGCCCCTCCCCCAGGATAACCCCCTCTCGCTCTACCACTGCGCCCACCGGCACCTCGCCGTGGGCAGCCGCTTCCTGCGCCAGTTCCAGGGCCCGGAGCATATACTTCTTTTCCGGAAGAAACGCCAGCTCCAACATCATAGGGCCACTGCGTTGTACACAAAGTACACAACCACCAACCCCACTGCCACCCAGAACATGGGCGTGCGCACCACAGCCAGGGCGCTTTCGGAAGCGGTCAGCGGGTAGGGGGGGCCGTCGTACCGGGGAGAGTTCTGTGTGATAAACATCCCCCGCCGGAACACGCAGAGCAGCACCAAGGCCACCAGTCCCAGGCCTATGGGCACCAGCATCAGCGCCAGATCCACACCGCCGGCAAAACTTCCGAACAGGTAGTCCGTGTGGCTGCCCACCACGGCAATGCCGTTGTTTAATGCGTGGATCCACACCGTCAGCCACAGGTTGTTGGTTTTAGCGTACAGAAACCCAAAGACGAGGCCGGAAAGGGTGGCAAACACCACCGTGGCCAAATCCATGTGGGCCATGCCGAAAATCAAAGCAGAGGCCACAATGGAAAACCCGATGCCATACCGGCGCAGCGCGGAGAGAACCACGCCCCGGAAAGCGAACTCCTCCAAAAAGGGCACCAGGACTGCGGTTACAGCCAACTCCAAAAGAATAGCGGGAAGGGATTCCTCCCCGGACACCACCCCGGAGGTGCTTTCGTATCCGAAGAACTGGAAGAAGTTCTGCACCGCTAAGGCCGGATAGTTGGCCAGCAAAACCAGGGCCAGCCCAGCCAGCACGCACAGAGCGCCGCCGGTAAAGCCCACCCGTTCAAATTTTAAGTAATCCCCGGGATCTTTCCGAAGGACCAACAAGTACAGGGCAAAGGGCAAAGCGGTGGCAAGAGGCACCATCACCGCTGAAAGCCACAGGTACCCCATAGAATCCGTTGTGACGTCCACCCCTACGGCCAGCAGCAAAAAGAGCAGAGGGACCTGCCAGAAAAAGGACAGGGCCGTTTGCGCCAGAGAGAGCAGACCCATGCGGTTCATGGTTTGGGAAGCGCCCTTGGTGCGCGTGTGCTCCTTGACCTGTACGGCAAAGGGGGGCGCTGCCACCGGAACACATGGGCCTGCGCCGCACCCCTGTGCCGGGAGAGAGCTCTGCCAAGGCTCCCCCCTGCCCGCCGCAGAAGCCCCGCCGGAGTTCCAAACGGGAACAGCCGCAGGAGGCTGGGGCACAGGAGCTTGGGGCACATTCTGGGGCACGGCCGGATAGGCAGCGCCCGGGCCATAGGCGGGGGCTCCATACCCGGGCGCGGGGGCTTGAGGCCCGGTTTGAGGCGCAGCTGGATAGGCAGCACCGTGGCCGTAGCCTGGGCACCCGTACCCGGGCGCGGGGGCTTGGGGCCCGGTTTGAGGCGCAGCCGGATAGGCAGCGCCGGGGCCGTAGCCTGGGCCCCCGTACCCGGGGGCGGGGGCTTGGGGCCCGGTCTGAGGCGCGGCCGGATAGGCAGCGCTGGGGCCGTAGGCGGGGGCTCCGTACCCGGGGGCGGGGGCTTGGGGCCCGGTCTGAGGCGCAACCGGATAGGCGGCGCCGGGGGCGTAGGCAGGGGCTCCGTACCCGGGAGCGGAAGGAGCAGAACCAGCAGGATAGCCCCCCTGACCAGCCACCGGTTCATAACCGGCAGGCGGAGATGGAGGGATGCTGTACAGGCTGGGGTCCGGCGGAGCTGCTGGGGGTGGATACGAACCGTAGTTCATAAGGGACCTCCCTTCTCAGATTACAGGATTTGGCACAGTTTTTGAGAGAAGTCCGCCGGATCTTCCAGGGAGATTCCCTCAATCAGCAAAGCTTGGTCGTACAAAATTTCCCCGTACAGCTTCAAGCGGTCCTTGTCTTCCTGGTACAACTGGCAGAGCCGCTGGAAGATGGGATGCTCTCCGTTGATCTCCAGCACCCGCTGGGCTTTGATCTTTTCCTGGGCAGGCATGGCGTTGATCACTTTTTCCATCTCTGTGGAAATCATGCCGTCGGTGGTGATGCACACCGGGTGGCTCTTCAGCTTGCCGGAAACCCGCACGTCCTTCACCTTGTCTCCCAGGGACTCTTTCAGGAAAGAGAGCAGTTCCTTGTTCTCTTCGGCCAGCTCCCTGGTCTTTTCCTTCTCTTCAGTGGTCTCCAGTTCCAAATCATCGGCGGAGATATTGCGGAACTCCTTGTCCTCATACTTCATGAGCATGCGCAGGGCAAATTCATCCACATTGTCCGTCAGGCACAGCATTTCATAGCCTTTTTCCTGCAGGGCTTCCGCCTGGGGCAGGCCCAGGATCCGCTCCACCGTCTCCCCGCATCCGTAATAGATATACTTCTGCTCCGGCTTCATCCGGGAGACATACTCTTGCAGGGTCACCAGTTTCTTTTCCGCCGAGGAGACAAACAGAACCAAATCCTTCAGCTCGTCTTTCTTGGCGCCGTAGTTTTCATACATGCCAAACTTCAACTGCAGGCCAAAGCTCTTCCAAAACTCCTCGTACTTTTCCCGGTCATTTTTCAGCATGGATTGCAGCTCGGAGGCAATTTTCTTCTCCAAGCGTCCGGCAATCAGCTGCAGCTGCCGGTCGTGCTGGAGCATTTCCCGGGAAATGTTCAAAGACAAATCCTGAGAATCCACCAAGCCCTTGACAAAGCTGAAGCAATCCGGCAGCAGGTCGGCGCATTTGTCCATAATGAGCACGCCGCTGGCATAGAGCTGCAGGCCTTTCTCATACTCCCGGGTGTAGTAATCCATGGGCGCGTGAGAGGGGATAAACAGCAGGGCCGTGTAGGTGGCGGCCCCTTCCGTAGAGGTGCGGATCACCTTCAGGGGATCCTGCCAATCGTAAAACTTCTCCTTGTAGAAAGCGTGCAGTTCTTCCTCGGAAACTTCGCTCTTGGACTTTTTCCAGATGGGGGTCATGCTGTTGAGGGTTTCCAGTTCCGTGTGAGTTTCGTACTCCGGATCCTTGCCGTCCACGCCGGTGCCCTCTTTCACATGGGTGTGAGAAACCTCCATGCGGATGGGATAGCGAATGTAGTCGGAATACTTCTTCACCAGGTCCTGAACCCGGAACTGGTCCAAAAACTCGCTGTAGTTCTCGTCCTCAGAATCCGCCTTAATGTGCAGGGTGATGGTGGTGCCCCGGTCCGCTTTGGTTCCGGGGGTGATCTCATACCCTTCCAAGCCGGTGGACTCCCAATGCCAGGCCTCCTCCGAGCCAAAGGCCTTGGTGTCCACGGTGACCCGGTCGCTGACCATGAAGGCGGAGTAAAAGCCCACACCGAACTGGCCGATGATGTCCACCTCTTCCTTTTTCTCCGCCTCCTGTTTAAACTGGAGGGACCCGCTCTTGGCGATGACACCCAGGTTTTGATCCAGCTCCTCCTGGGTCATGCCGATGCCGTTGTCGGTGATGGACAGGGTGCGGGCCTCCTTGTCCAAGTCCAGGCGGATGGAGAAATCCTCCCGGGAAAGGCCGGTGGCCCCATCTTCCAACGTACGGTAATAGAGCTTGTCAATGGCGTCGCTTGCGTTGGAGATCAACTCCCGGAGAAAAATCTCCTTATGGGTGTAGATGGAGTTGATCATCAAGTCCAGCAAACGCTTGGATTCTGCTTGAAATTCTTTTTTTGCCATACGTACCGTTACTTCCTTTCGAATATAAGCAAACAGCCAGAAGGCTGCAAGCAAGCAAATATACCAGAAGGGCAGTTCCCCACCCTTCTCTAAGGGACAAAGGGGTGCACTCCTTACATCTTGTTGGCTGCCACTAAAAGCATCATGGGGCGGCGCAGTTCGTCCTTCATGCCGGGGAGATCCTGCATGTGTTCCGGGGGTTTGGCTTCCACCACACGGCGCAGGGCAAAACCTCCCGTCAAAAGGGTGTCCAAATAGGTGGTGAGGGTGCGGTGGTACTTACCAACGTCCTCTCCCAGAAAGTTTGCCTTCCGCTCTCCCTCGTAATAATAGTTGTCCACCGGGAAATGGAGGATGTTGC
Organism: uncultured Neglectibacter sp.; assembly: GCA_904374805.1. Lineage (GTDB taxonomy): Bacteria > Bacillota > Clostridia > Oscillospirales > Acutalibacteraceae > Acutalibacter > Acutalibacter pullicola. The sequence continues at coordinate 18,977 of CAJFEW010000012.1, read as the reverse complement.
CGTTTTCGTCGTAGTACCAATCCTGGCTGCCGTAGGCGGTAAAAATGGGATGCTCCACCGAGAAGACAAAGTCCCCTCCAGGCTTGAGCCAAGAGCGCACCTTTTCCACAAGCGTCGGGTAGTCCTTTACATAGTGAAACGCCAGAGAGCTGAACACCACGTCAAAGCTTTCCGGGGCGAAATCCGCCTCTTCTATGGCGGCGCGCTGGTATTCCACCTGGGAAAACTGGGTCTTCTCCCGGGCCACTTCCAGCATTTTCTCCGAAAGGTCCACGCCGGTGACGTGGGCGGCCCCATGCTCTGCCGCATAGATACAGTGCCAGCCGTAGCCGCAGCCCAGATCCAACACGGTTTTCCCGGAAAAAGAGGGGAGAATTTTCTGCAAATCCTCCCATTCGCCGGCGCCTGCCAACCCCTCTTTGGAGCGGTTCATCTGGCTGTATTTGGCGAAAAACACCGGATCGTCATATTTACTTTTCTGCATGCGAGCACCTCATTTAATAAACAATTCCCACACTCATGTTCGGTTTATTATTGTAATACAAAACCGCCCTTGTTGCAAGGGCGGTCCTGGTTTCTTTACAATTTGGCAACAGTTACGAGTCACTTCAGCTCTGCAATGGTGACGCCGTTTTCCCCTTCCCCATAGACACCCAGGCGGAAGCTTTTCACTTGGGAACAGCGGCGCAGATGCTGCTGCACAGCGCTGCGCAGCACGCCGGTCCCCTTGCCGTGGATGATGGTCACCAGGGGCAAGTGCATGCGGGAAGCCCGGTCCAAAAAGGCGTCCACCTCCATCAGGGCCTCCTCCACGTTTTGGCCGCGTATATCCAGGCTGGTGGAGATCTCCGGGGTGGAGACGCTTTTGGTCACGGAGCGCCCCTGCTGCTTCTTCAGCTGCCGCTTGCTCACCAGGCGGACGTTGGAAAGGGGCACTCGGGTTTTGATAATGCCTGCCTGGACCAGCACTGTGTCGTCCTTGGGAAGCTCCAGCACGGTGGCAGATTTGTCAATGTCGTAGAGCAGCACTTCGTCTCCCACCACCAGGGGGCGAGGCAGCGTGTAGTGGTCGTCCCGGCGCTTGCGGACCGGATCGGCAGAGCTCTCCAACTCCCGCATGCCGGAGCGAAGCCGGGCTTTCTGCTCGGCAGAGAGCTGCTTGTTCTTCTGGCGCCGCAGCTCCTCCAGTTCGTTTACCAGGGCGTCCGCCCGCTGGCGGGTCTTCTGGACAATCTGCGCGGCCTCTTGCCGGGCCTGTTCGATCTCCTTTTTGGCCTGGGACTCCGCCTCCTCTTTGAGACGCTGGGCCTCTTGGGCGTTCTCCTTGGCTTTGGCTGCGGATTCCCGCAGTGTCTCCAGCTCATCCTCCATCTTCCGGCGGTCCTCTTCCAGGCGGCTCACCACCTGTTCAAAGGCGTTGCTCTCCTCGCTGACCAGCTTCCGGGCCCGGTCCACAATGGACGGGTCCATGCCCAGCCGCTGGGTGATGGCAAAGGCGTTGGACTTGCCGGGAACGCCGATCAGCAGCCGGTAGGTGGGGCGCAGAGTGGTCACGTCAAACTCGCAGCTGCCGTTTTCCACACCGGGAGTCTGGATGGCATAGGCCTTCAGCTCCGCGTAGTGGGTGGTGCAGGCCAGGCGCACCCCCTTGCTCCGCAGCTCTTGGATGATAGATTCCGCCAAGGCGGCGCCCTCTACCGGGTCGGTGCCCGCTCCCAGCTCGTCCAACAGGATCAGGCTGCTGCTGTCCGCCACTTGGAAAATTTGAATGATGTTCACCATGTGGGAAGAAAAGGTGGAAAGGGACTGCTCAATGCTCTGCTCGTCTCCGATGTCCGCCAGAATGTGCTGAAACACGGAGATGCGGCTTCCCTCCCCCGCGGGAATCATCAGGCCGCACATGGCCATGAGGGTCAGCAGACCGATGGTCTTCAGGGCCACGGTCTTGCCGCCGGTGTTGGGGCCGGTGATGATGAGCGTGTCGAAGGTGTCCCCCAAGGTGATCTCCGTGGGAACCACCTTTTCCTTGGCGATCAAAGGATGGCGGGCGCTGTGAAGAACCACCCGTCCATCTTCGCCAACGTCTGGCACCACCGCTTTCATTTTATAGGCCACCTGGGCCTTGGCGAAGATCAAATCCAGCTGCACCGCGTATTGGTAGCTTTCGATGATGGAATCTGCGAAAGATCCCGCCTCTCCGGAAAGCTCCAGCAAAATGCGGGAGATCTCCTCCTGCTCGTCGGAGCGCAGAACCCGGATTTCGTTGTTGGCTTCCACCACGCTCATGGGCTCGATGAACACGGTGGCCCCACTGGCGGAGGTGTCGTGGACCAAGCCCGGCACCTCTCCCCGGAATTCCGCCTTCACGGGAACCACGTAGCGGCCGCCCCGCTGTGTGACAATGCCCTCCTGCAAATGGCGTTGGTGAGCCGGGGAGCGGACCAATTTGTCCAGCTGGTCCCGCACCCGCTGGGAGGCCGCCCGGATCTTTCGCCGGATGGCGGCCAGCTGGGGAGAGGCGTTGTCCGCCACTTCTTCCTCGCTGACAATGCAGGTGAAAATTTTCTCCTCCAGATATTTGTTGGGCGCCAACACCTGAAACCGGCCGGTGAGGGCCGTGCGGACACTCTCGCTCTTGCTCCACCATTGGGTCAATCCCCGAATAGTCCGCAAGGTGGCCCCAATGTCCAACAGCTCCCGCAGGCCCAAACCGCCCCCTGCCTGAGCCCGGCGCAAGGGGTTGGTCACATTTTTCATGCCGTAAAACGAGGGCGCGCCGTATTTGGCCATAGCCACAAAAGCAGCATCGGTCTCCTGCAGCAGCCACTGGACTTCGCCGGCTGTATGCACCGGCGTCAGCGCCCGGGCGAGCTCCGCCCCATCGGCGCTGGAACACTCCCCCGCCACCATTTCTAAAATTTTATCCAGCTCTAAAGCTTTTGTATGTTTGTCCATTCTCTGGATCCTTTCAGCAACATCGCCGGAGCCCCCGGCGTATTGCCCTCTGAATTTTTATGGAATCGTTTCTATCTTTCGTAAAGATGGGTTTCCCTCTCAAGAGAGAGCCCCTGCTTTCCCGCTTTCCTCTCTGGCGTTCTCTGCTTACAGCAGGCTGTAGTAAAAGTCCAGAGTTTTGGGCCGTTTCTGCAGGATCTGCATGGTGTAGGCCTCCGCCGCCGCGGCCAGTTCCTGCTGGGCCCCTGGGGACACCGTAAAGGAAAAGATCTTCTCAAAGTCTGCAAAGACAATGTGGCGCATGGCGGTCAGCGCAGCCGGGGAAAGGGGAGCGCAGGGGTCCCCGTTGTCGATGTAGCACTCCTGGCAATAGAGTTCGCCCCGGTTGATTTTAAAGTACATCCGCGGGGACTCATAGGCGCCGCAGTGGGCGCAGTAGGCCACATTGGGCATATATCCCGCTTCAGAGAGCATGCGCAGCTCCACAATGGCTTTCAGCACGGCCTGAGGCCGGGAGCCCTTGCACAAAAAGTGCAGGGCGTTGAGCACCAGCCGCAGGTACTCCCCCGCCTCCACCCCTTCGGGCACCACCTCTACAGCCAGCTGGCAGAAGTACTGGGCCAGGGCCAGGCGGGTGATGTCCTTACGCAGGTCGAAAAACACTTCAATGGGAAAGGCCTCGCTGATATTGTATGCGCTTTTTCCTTTGGAAAGGGTGAAACGGGAGTAGCACAGCAGCCCCGTGGCCGCATTCTTGCTGTCTTTCAGCTGTTTCGCCCGGCGGGCAAACGCCCGCACCACTCCCTCATCCTTGGTAAGAACCGTCACCAGGCGGTCGCTCTCGCCCACCGCCTGTTCCTTGATGACCAGCCCCTGGGTTTTCCGCTGCATGCACTGCCTCCCCGCCAAGGCCCTGCCGGGCCTCCAGCCGCTGTTTCAGCTGGGTATAGTGAATATAGTCCTGCACCCTGCCTGTCCGGTAAAAGCTGTTCCAAGCTTCTTTCACATCCACAAACGCTTCCCCCTTTGGAAAAGGCCGCAGCCTTTTCTCTTACTAAGAAGAGTATTTGCGAATCTTCCCGGCCTATGACAGGAAAAGATTTGTTTGTTCGACACCCTGCGCCACATTTCGCAAGGTTTTTGTGCTTCTGGGAATCATCCCCTGGGCACAGCCCAGGAAAGCCCCCGGTTTTTACAGGGGGAATGGCCCGCGTCTCTCACAGTTCCAAGTCTTTCTGGGAAAAGCCCAAACTCTGGAGGGTCTCCGGTCTTTGGCGCCAATCTTCCTTCACTTTGACCCAGAGCTGCAGGTTGACCTTGCAGGCAAAAAAGCGCTCCATATCCTCCCGGGCCAACGTCCCGATCTTCTTCAGCATGGACCCGCCCTTGCCAATTAAGATTCCCTTGTGCCCCGGTTTTTCACAGTAGATGGTCACATCCACATCCAAAATGTCCTCCCGGTCCCGCATCCGTTCTGTGACAGCTGCCACGCCGTGGGGCACCTCCTGCTCCAACAGGCGCAGCACCTTTTCCCGGACAATCTCCGAAGCGATCACCCGCTCGGGCTGGTCGGTCAGTGTGTCCTCCGGGAACAGGTGGCCGCCGGGCAGGCACAGCTTGCCCAGCTCCTGCAGCAGCTCTTCCACACCGCTGCCGTCTCGGGCAGAAACCGGCACCACCGCTTGAAACTCGCACCGAGCGGCAAACTGGGCAATCTGCTCCATGAGAACAGACTTGTCCTCCAGCAGGTCGATTTTGTTCAGGGCCAGGACCGCAGGGATCTTTCCCTGGCGAAAGCGCTTCATCAATTCTTCATCCGCTTTGGAGATGCCGCTTCCCGCCTCCGCCACCAGCAGGCAGGCGTCCACACCGTCTATGGTGCGGGTGACCGATTTTACCATGTAATCTCCCAAGGAGTTTTTGGGCTTTACCAGCCCGGGGGTATCCAAAAACACCAGCTGGTCCGCCCCCTTGGTGAGCACCCCCATAATGCGGGTGCGGGTGGTCTGCGGCTTGCGGGACACAATGGCAATTTTCTGGCCAATCATCCGGTTGAGCAGGGAGGACTTGCCCACGTTGGGCCTCCCTACAATGGCCAGCAGCGCCGAGCGCTCCTGAGGTACTGTCTCCATACGTCTTCTTCCTTTCTGCGCAACACAAGGGGGCACCACGAAGCCGCGGCGCCTCCCTGACACTCATCTGCTTTTACTTTCTGCGGCGAAACCGGTCCAGCTGTTCTTCCACCCAGGCCGGCCCCCAAAAGATGAACCAAACGCCCACTCCCAGAGAAAACAGGAGAACGGTCAGGCGAAGCGGATTTGTGAGAATGTCCCACAGAAGCTGCCAGAGCTCCGTGCGGAACAGCACGATGACACCCACCAGCAAAGCCCCTATGGCGCTGAGCAGCACTGCCCCCGCCGCCAGATCCTTCACCAGGCCAATATACCGGTTGCGGCTTTTTTGGGTAAAGTCGCAAAACTTCTCCAACGCTGTGTTCAAAGCCTCCGCCGTCATGACCCCACTGATAGCCAAAACCAACGCTGCCATCTCCCCCCGGCTCAAAGAGAGCTGCGAGGCAAAAAACAGCACGTACACGCACATCACCACATGGATGCGCATGTTTCGCTCCGACCGGATGCACGCCCCGATTCCCCGGAAGGCATCTTGGAAGCTATGCCAAATCCGCCGTTTGGAAGGCGGCGTTTTCTCACTCATCCGGATTGGTGGCGTAGCTGGCGCTGGCGGGCAGGCCCAGCTCCCGCATGACCTGCTCCTCTTTCTCCCGCATCCGCACCCGGGCAAGGCCGCCGGCCTCGTGGTCGTATCCCAGCAAATGCAGCATGGAGTGGGCGGTCAAAAAGCCGATCTCCCGCTCTAAGCTGTGGCCATAGGTCTTGGCCTGCTCCATGGCCTTGGGCACGGAAATGACAATATCCCCCAGAATTTTTGCCCCGGTCTCATGGTTGACATCGTACTGGCCGTTTTCCCCCATGGGGAAGGAGAGCACGTCGGTGGGGGCGTCAATATCCCGATACTGACGGTTCATCTCCCGGATTTGATCGTTGTCCACAAACGAGACGCTGATCTCTGCGGAGTCCTTAAAGCCCTCCAGCTGCAGCACCGCGTGGCAGCACCGCCGAATGAGCATGCGCACCCCTGTGGGGATTTTCACCGTCTTCTGCTGATTTGAAATGATCACTCTGATTTTTTCCATGCTATGCACCGTTTCCTTTCCGTGGGCTTTTCCCACCTAGTTTCGTACAAACTCCTAAGCCCTGCCATACTATTTCCCCTTACCTTGCCGGGCGGCTGGCCCGCTCGTAGGCACGGATGATATCCTGCACCAGCTTGTGGCGCACCACATCCTTCTCTGTAAACCGGAAGATGGCGATATCCTCAATCCCTTTGAGCACACGCACCGCCTCTTTCAAACCGGACCGTTTTCCATCGGGCAGGTCAATCTGCGTCACGTCTCCGGTGATGACCATCTTGGAATTAAACCCCAACCGGGTCAAAAACATCTTCATCTGCTCCCCGGTGGTGTTTTGCGCCTCATCCAAAATGATGAAGCTGTCGTCCAGCGTCCGGCCCCGCATGTAAGCCAAGGGCGCCACTTCAATGTTCCCCCGCTCCACATAACGCTGGTAGGTTTCCGCCCCCAGCATATCAAATAAGGCGTCGTACAGGGGCCGCAGATAGGGATCCACCTTCTGCTGCAAATCTCCGGGAAGGAAACCCAGCTTTTCTCCGGCTTCCACCGCCGGGCGGGTTAAAATAATGCGATTCACCTGCTGGGCGCGGAAGGCGTTCACCGCCATGGCCACTGCCAGGTAGGTCTTGCCTGTACCTGCCGGCCCCACCCCGATGGTGATGGTGTTCTCCTTGATGTTGTCGCAATAGGTGCGCTGGCCCACCGTCTTCGGCTTGATGGGCTTGCCCTTGCTGGTGATGCAGATGCAATCCCCCGCCAGCTTTGCCACCTTATCCTCGCTGTCCTCTCCCACCATGCGCATGCAGTAACGCACATTCTGTTCGGTGAGGGTCTCCCCGCTGCCAAGCAGCGTCAACAGGCTTTTCACCGTGCGCGAGGCCTTATCCACCCCTTCCGGGTTCTCTCCGGTGATCTTCAGTTCTTCGTCTCGCACCACTAGGGTTACGCCATACTCCTGCTCGATCAGGCGGATGTTTTCATCAAAGCTGCCAAACAGGGCGACAGCCTGCTCCATTCTGTCCAAATTGATTTTTTGCTCCAAAGACATCTCCTGTTTCTGAAAAAAATAGTAGCCGAAAAAGAGCCCTTTCCTCGAGCTCTTTTCCCCTATGCGGCTATTATAACACAGGACTCGAGGGTGCTTCAAGACAAAACTATATGAAGACTACCCAAAATTTTTCCCACTCTTTGTGCTAATTAACCTCAATCCTCTGTTCCATTCCAATCTCCTCTTGACAGCGGCATTGGGCGCGCAGCACACAGCCCTCTTCCGTCACCGTAAAGGACAGGGATTCCTCCACCACCTTGCTGCCAACCGGCAGCTGCTTCTTCTGCTCCCGCCGCAGGGCCAACAGGGCCGCTTCCCGTAGCTGGTCTGGAGAGAGGGTTCTCTCCCTCTCTGCCAGAGGCTGCACGTACTGCTCCTCCCACACCAGTGGAAGGGCCCTTCCCAGGGGCGTCCAAGCCTTGATCTCTTTCCAGCTGCGGCAGGGCCCCTCCGGCTCTTGGAAAAAGCCCAGGGGAATCCGCACCCCAAAGAGGACCAAGCTGGCCTGCCGCTGCACCTCTCCAACGGGAATGGCCTCCCTTTGCTGGGCGCTAACCTCCACGGCAAATTCCCGATAGGTCAAGGCGCGCACACTGCCCCGGGCAGGGCCCAAAATCTGATAGGGCTCCGCCGGAGGCGGAGAGTAGGGGTCCTCTTCCTGGGCATACAGGCCGGTGACCAGCAGCTGTCCCTCTTCCACGGTGTCCCCGGCCCGCACCAGGGGCCTGCCCCGCTCCGCCTCCACGGTGAGCACGGTGCCCGCCCGGGCAGCCACCAGGTTGGACCAGTGGTCGTCCTCCTCTACGGAGGGGGCCTCCAAGCTCTCCCGCAGGGAGATTTCCAAAAAGCAGCCGTCTGTGTTTACCGCCAGCCAAGAGACGCCCGGCAGGTCGTTCTGCAGGGCCCGGGCCGCCATATCCGGGTCCAACCCCCGCCGGCTTGCCCCTGCGATCACGCCGTTTTCTGCGGCAGCCGCCAGCACCTGCGCCGGCGTGAGAGTTTCCGCCCCGGTCACCGTTACCCCCCAGTAGAAACCGCTGAGAAACCAGTAGACAACCGCCCCGCAAAGAACCCCTGCCGCCAGCCCCTTTCTCTTCTTGAGCCGTGCCGTATAAAAGGGAAGCCCCCCCTTGCCCCGCAGGCGCAAGCGCACCTTCCACCGCCGCGCCAAAGGGCGCAGCTGTTTGTATTCCCGGGCGCGGCAGCGGACAAAAACCCGGTCCCCCTCCCGCTGGAATCCCCAAAATTCCCAGCCGGACCGGGCTGCCCCGTTGAGGAACCTGGCCCAGCTGCCCTGTATTTCCACCTGGGCCCACCCCAGAAGAAAATGTGCCAACCGCTCCGTCATGCCATCCCTCTTTCCCCATAGGTATAGGCCACTTGCAAAATCTTCCCCTCCACCACGGCGGCGCTGGCCGTCAGCCGCTTGAGCTGGAGCGCTTCCCCCTGGATGGTCACGCGTAAGCGCCCTGCCCGAAGAACCACCTGGGACTCCCCGTAATCCACAATCCCCTCGCAGCCGTCCGCCACAGCGGAACGGTTTCCCACAATGCGCAGCTCCATGCCTTCCCGTCCAAGTTCCAACCCCTGTCCCTCCCAACTGGGCGCACCGCCCCGGCCTCTTCGTCGATTTCCCGGCTTGGGAAAACCCTGTACCATTTCTATGTAGGCGAGGGAGAATGTATCCACCCAAAACTGCATAGGCTGTTTTACCAGCTTTCTTTTGGAAAAGGAGTCCTTCTATGGCCGCGCTGCACCTTTCTCCCTCTATTCCCCGCCGCCCCTCCCTGCGCCATCTGCCAGCCGCCTTGGGGCTGGCCCTGTGGGGTGTAGGCCTTTTGGTTTGGCCCGGTTTTGTCCGGGACAGCGTGGCCCAGAGCACCCTGTACTGCATAACCTCTTTGGTGCCCTCCCTGTTTCCCTTTATGGTTCTGGTCAGCGCCTGTATGCGCTCCCCAGGAGGAGCGGCTTTGGGAAAGCTCCTCTCCCCCCTGACCCGCCGGGTGTTTCGCCTGCCCGCCTGCTGCGGGGCCGCTCTCCTGCTGAGCTTTTTCGGCGGCTATCCCGCCGGGGCCCGGTGCGTTTCCCTGCTGTGGGAGCAGCAGGCAATCAGCCGGGAACAGGCGGGCCGCATGCTGCTGTTCTGTATAAATCCCGGGCCTGCTTTTGTGGTCACCTTTCTGGGCTACGGCGTTTTGGGCAGCCCAGCCCAAGGATGGCTGCTCTTTTTCTCCGTTTCCCTGGGAAGCCTGCTGTTGGGCCTGCTCTCCGGCCTTGGGAAGCCTCTTCCTCCCCAGGAGGAAACAAGGGCCGCTCCCCCGCCTGCAGGCGTTTTGCCTGCCGCCGTGTGGGACGCTTCCTCCGCTGTGGTGAAGATGTGCGGCTGCATTCTCCTGTTTGCCGGATGGTCCGCCCTCCTCCGGGGAAGCGGCCTGTGGCAAGAGGCCGTAGGCCTTCTGTCCTCCACAGGGGTCCTCTCCCGAGAAGCCGCGGCCGTGTGCCTCTCCTTTTTTCTGGAAGTCACCGGGGGAACAGGAGAGGCCGCCCGCTTAGGCGCAGGAACGGCGCTGTACGCTTTGGGGCTGGGCTTTGGAGGGCTTTGCATCCACCTGCAGGTGTTCTCTTTTTTCCACGACTTTCCCTGTCCCCGGTGGAAATTTTTCCTGTTCCGTCTGCTGCACGGGATCGGCTCCTTGGGAATCTATCTGATTTGGGAACGGCTCCTCCCCCGAGAAAGCCAACTGGTGTGGGCCTCTGCAGCGGTCCCCCTTTCCTATGGGGGCACTGCCTCCACCTGGGCGGGAGGGCTTTCCCTGGTGCTGTTGTGCGGGGCATTTCTGGTTTTCACCAGCCAGGCTCAAAAGGGGAAGGACCCATTGCGCCCGAGAAAAAACCATGGTACAATGGAGCAAGAAAACTAGAAGTGCCCGCAAGGCCGGGCGAAAGGACGCCGCTCCATGAAATGGTTTCGCAAGAAAAAGCACCCTCCCCTGTTTGGAAACAACATTGCACCCACCTGCGCCTACTGCCAGCACAACGCGGCAGCTTCCGGGCCGGTGGTCTGCTCCCTGAAGCGCAAGCCAGATGGGGAGGCCTGCAAAAAGTACCAGTACGATCCCCTGCGCCGGGAGCCACAGGTGGCTCCCGCCCTGCAAACCTCCCGGTACAGCCCGGAAGACTTTCAATTGTAAAGAAGGGGAGCACGACTCCCCAAAAGCAAACCGGAGAGACGCCGCACACGCAGCGCCTCCCCGGTTCTCTCTTTCCGGCAAAAGGCAAGAAACAGATCAGGCATGTTCCTCAGGCAGACGGGCCCGCAGGGCCTTGGTGGCAATGCCCTGCTCGGTAAAGCGCACCTCATGCTCGGTGAGGATATTCTCCACCCCCGGCTCCCCATGGAGGTCCTTGGTGTCCAAAAACACCGTAAAGCCCGCCTCGGCGAAGTACCGCCGGGTGGCCAGGTACAGGTCGTCGTTGTCCGTTTTGAACCAGATTTCCCCGCCGGGGGCCAACAGGGGTTTGTAGTGGAGCAGCTGGCGGGTGTGCGTCAACCGGCGCTTGTGGTGGCGGGCCGTGGGCCAGGGATTGCAGAAGTTGATGTAAATCCGCTCCACCTTTTCCTCCGGGGCAAACAGCTGTTCCAGCCGCTCGATGTTGTAGGCGCACAGGGCCACGTTGTCCGGCTCTTCCTGGCCAAACGTTTCCGCAATATTGCGGCGGGCCACGCCTAAAATGTCCAGGCTGATGTCGATCCCCAAAAAGTTCACGTCTCGCTGGACATGGGCGGCCTCCGCCAGAAACACGCACTTGCCGCAGCCCAGATCCAGGTGTAAGGGTCGCTTTTCGCCAAAGACCTCGGTCCAATGGCCCCGGCGCTGTTCCGGGTTGGAAATATAGTACGGGCAGGCGGACAGCTCCGGCCGGGCCCAGGCTTTTCTTCGAATCCTCATGATTTCTCTCCTTTGGGGGATGTTTCGCAGGCTTTATTATACCTGCCCGCCGGGAGGAAATCAAGCGGGGTCGTTGCAACCGCTGGAATTCCGTAGTACAATAGAAACTGGAAAGGAGAAATGGCGTATGAGCAAATGGGCTTTAGCCCTGGAAGGAGGCTCCCTGCGCTGCATGTTCACCGCAGGGGTGGTGGATGTGATGATGGAGCGGGGACTTCTGTTCGACGGAGTCTTCGGCGTTTCCGCAGGGGCGCTGACCGGAGTGAACTACGTCTCCGGGCAAATCGGCCGCACTGCCCAGGTCAACTTGGACTACGTCAACGACAAACGGTACTTGGGCTTGGGAAACCTGATTTTTCACAAGAGCATTTTCAACTTTGATTTCCTGTTTGGGGAAATCTCAGACAGCCTGCTCCCTCTGGACCGGGAGACCTTTGCCAAGTCCCCCTGCGCTTACACAGCCATTGCCACCGACTGCCGCACCGGCCAGCCTGTGTATGCAGAAAAGCACACCTGTACGGACATCTATGGGGCCATACGGGCCAGCGCCAGCATGCCTCTGCTGTCCCCCATGGTGCTGGTGGAGGGAAAGCCCTGTTTAGACGGGGGCGTGTCTGTCTCTATCCCGTACCAAAGGCCTTTGAAAGAGGGGTACGAGAAGGTGGTGGTGGTCACCACCCGGGAGCACGGCTATCGGAAACCCTTGGTCTCCCGGCCTTTGGCGCGGCTCTATGCCCGCCGCTATAAAAAATATCCCAACCTGGTGCGCGCCCTGCTGAACACACCCCGGCGCTATGCCAAAGAATTGGAAGAATTGGACCGCCTGGAGGCGCAGGGGAGGGTTTATGTGATCCGCCCATCCAAGCCGGTTACGGTTTCCCGCACGGAAAAAGACGTGGCAAAACTGCGGGCCTTGTACGCGGAAGGCAGGCAGACGTCCCAGGAACAGATGGAGCGCCTGCTGGACTATTTGGGAGAGGGAACCGCCTGAAGCCGCACAGCTGCCTTCTGAAAAAGAAATCGATTTTCTGTGGCAAGCACCTTTGCAACCGCGCATCACACACAAAAGGAAAATGCTTCTGCAGCACTAGCGGAGAACGACCTACCGCTGCATGTAGGAGAAAAGAGGCCGTTGCCCTTGGCAACGGCCTCTTTTTTGTTTTTACTGGTTTCCCTTTCCCAGATTTCCAATATTCCGAATGATTTTCACAGCCACAAAGCCGACAAACACTAGGGGCACCAGCAACAGCTCGATGAGCATCACGGTGCCCACAGGGACCGTCACGCCCCAGGCGGCCAGCAGCACGCACAGTTCCAGGCTCAGAAGAATAATGGACAGCACCGCCGGCAGCAGCCGCTCCACGCCGGAAAGGGTGGGAGCCAGAGCGGGCAGCTTCTCCAGGCATTGGCCGATCCACCAATGGAAGCCGTAACACGCCACCAGCTGTACCAGTGGGATGAGGAACAGCATCCATCTGGGACCTGTTCGGGTGATGGTTCCGTCGCCTTGAAATTGCAGAGGGATGCTCCTGGGCAAAAAGGGCATGGCAAGGACCGCCCCCACAAAGCCCACGGCAAAAAAGAGAAGCTCCAGCCAATAGGTTTTGACAAACGCTTTCATGCGTATTACTCCTTTTTACAACGTAGTGAGGATTTCAGCCTACACCTTTTGGTCCATTGTTTGGCAGCAAGGCAAACACAGAGGAGAACCAGAAACACCAGCTCCCCCAAAAGGACATACAAGACAGGAAAGAATAGGCCAAAAGCTCCCAGAACTGAACTAAGCTGGCAGAGAATCAGCGCCACTGAAAAAAGAGGGGGCACTAAACGCTCTAGGCAGCCGAAGGTGAACGCCAAAGCAGGATACCTTACGAAATAGAGATGCAAGCCAAAACGCACCAGACATGCTCCCGGAAGCTGCAGAATAGTCAAAAGCAGCAGAGACCACTTGGGTGCTGGACGGGTGGGAAGGTTCCATAGAACAGGGACCTGCTCTGGCAAGAACGGCCAAGCGACCAAAACCCCCACCAAGGACACAGCGAACAGCGCAAGTTCCAACCAGTATACTTTGACAAACCCTATCATGGGAAACACTCCTTACAGCAGGACGATACCCGCTTCCTTGCAAAGGCGCTTTGTCTCCTCGTCCCACAGGGAGGCCTGGACCTCGCCAATGTGGGCTTTGCCCAGCAGCAGCATGCACAGGCGGCTTTGGCCGATGCCCCCGCCGATGGTCAGGGGCAGCTGGCCGTTTAGGAGCATTTTGTGGAAAGGAAGTTCCCGACGGTTGTCGCAGCCCGCTTCCGTGAGCTGCCGGTCCAAACTTTCCGGGTCCACCCGGATACCCATGCTGCTAATTTCCAAAGGGCACTGCAAGGGCTCGTGCCAGAAGAGCAGGTCGCCGTTTAAGCTCCAGTCGTCGTAGTCGGGGGCACGGCCGTCGTGGGGCTGGCCGCTTCTCAGCTTGCCGCCGATCTGCTGGATAAACACGGTCTTGTGCTTTTTGGTGATGACAGCCTCCCGCTCCTTGGGGGTGAGCTGGGGGTACATGTCCTCCAACTCTTGGGCGGTGAGGAAAAACACGTCCCGGCACAGGTCGGTGTCCAGGCTGGAGAACTGCCACTTCAGCTCATCCAGGGTACCGCAAATGGCGCTGACGATGCGGCGGACGGTGTCCTTTAAGTAGGCCTCGTTGCGGGTGGATTCGTCGATGACCTTCTCCCAGTCCCACTGGTCCACGTAGATGGAGTGGAGGTTGTCCAGCTCCTCGTCCCGGCGGATGGCGTTCATGTCCGCCACCAGGCCATTGCCCACAAAGAAATTGTAGTCGTGAAGGGCCAGGCGCTTCCATTTGGCCAAAGAGTGGACCACCTGACCCTCGATGCCCACGGCGGGGATGTCAAAGCCCACGGGGCGCTCCACCCCGTTTAAGTCGTCGTTAAGGCCGGTGGCCGGGTCCACAAACAGGGGCGCGGTAACCCGCTTCAAGTGCAGGGCCGCGCAGAGCTTAACCTGGAAAATATTCTTGATGAGCCCAATGGCCTTCTGCGTCTCATAAAGCCCCAGGGCGGGTTGGTAGTGTTCTGGCAGGATGGTCATAACAGTTCCCCCTTGCTTCAAGATCTTTTCTATTATAGCAGGTTTGACCGCCAATGGGAAGGGATTTTTGCAGGAGGCGGCCCCGACGGCTGCAAGTTTACTCCTCATCCCCGGCGGGGCGACGCTTGTCCCGGAAAGTTTTTACCAGGTACACCGCCAAGACACTGGCCATCAGACAGCCGATAAGGGTGATGGCTCCCCCAGAGGTGAGCATGGCTTCCTCCAGCAGCGGGCCCCGGCCGGCCGCCAGAGACGCCAGCTCCATCACCACGATGCACAGGCCGCACAGCCCCATGGCGAAAAAGAAAGTCTTCTGGCTTCTTCCCATGGGGTTGATATCCCGCAGGATAAACTCCCACCAGCACAGGGCAACGCTGGCCCAGATGATCATAATTGCCTCCCAAGGGCCCTCTGCCCAGGTAACACCAAAGGCCTTACAGGCCCCTTCTGCCGCCAGGGCCGCAAGTAAAAACACAAAGGCGTGCTTGAACACGTTGCCCCGTTGCCACAGTTGGCGCTCGTCTAACTCGGTACGTTTTCTCATGGTGCACAACTCCTCTCACGGTTCCCAGAACAGCTCGTCCAAGGTCTTGCCCAGGGCCTTGCAAATTTCCACGCAGAGCTTGATGGTGGGGTTGTAGTCCCCCCGCTCGATGGCCACAATGGTCTGGCGGGTGACACCCACCGCCTCCGCCAAATCCTGCTGGGTCAGACCCAACGCGGCCCGAGCGGCTTTTAGTTTTAGATTTTTACCCATGCCATCACCTCATGATCCAATTGTAATTTATAGTATTCTAAAAGTCAAGTATATTTTACTTTTCAAGGAGAAGAAAAGGGCGAGCCTCCAGGGCCCGCCCTTCTCTCTTTCCTTTGTCAGGACTTTTTCCGGGAAGTGATTTTGGTCAGCAGGTAGACCAGCAACGCGATAGATGCCCAGCATCCCTTTGCCCATGATGCCCAGGGCTTCCATTACGACGTCCATGTTCATAAAAGTGCTTTCTCCTTCCCGCGCGTGGGCGCGACTTGTATGGAAAACCAATTGTTGTTTTTCTGTCTTGGTGCGAGAACCGAAAAAGAGGCCCTCCTAGGGAGCCAGAGAGAAGGCCGGTCCTTTCCCCCCGTGGCGGGAAAGGCGAACACTGCGTGTTCGAGGTCTTCTCTGGGTGAACATCGCCAGATGTTCACCTTACATAAAGAAGCCCAGGATAATGCCGCCAGCCACAGCGGAGGCGATCTGACCGGAGACGTTGGCGCCCACGGCGTGCATCAGCAGGTGGTTCTGGTTGTTGGCAGCAATGCCCATTTTCTCCACGATACGGGCGGACATGGGGAACGCGGAAATGCCAGCGGCGCCCACCATGGGGTTCATCTTGGTCTTGCTGAACACATTGAGAATCTTGGCGAACACTACGCCAGCGATGGTATCGAAGATAAAGGCCACCAGGCCCAGGGCCATAATCATAATGGTCTGCACGGTGACGAACTGGTCGGCGCGCATGGAGAAGGAAATGGTGATGCCCAGCAGCAGCGTGATCAGGTTGGCCAGGTCGTTCTGGGCGGTCTCAGAGAGACGGTTGAGCACGCCGCATTCCCGGATCAGGTTGCCGAACATCAGGAAGCCCACCAGAGAGACGGATGCGGGAGCCACCAGGCCAGCCACGAAGGTGACCATAATGGGGAACAGGATGCGGGTAGTCTTGGTGACCTGGTTGGGGCGGTACTCCATCTTGATGGCCCGCTCCTTCTTGGTGGTCACCAGCTTGATGGCCGCCGGCTGAATGATGGGCACCAAAGCCATATAGGAGTAAGCAGCCACCGCGATGGGCCCAATATAGTTGGAGCCCAGAACCTGGGACACCAGAATAGAGGTGGGGCCGTCGGCAGCGCCAATGATGCCGATGGAGGCAGCGTCCTTGATTTCAAAGCCCAGCAGGGCAGCCAGCACAATGGTAAGGAAAATGCCAAACTGCGCGGCCGCGCCGAAGAGGAACATCTTCGGGTTGGAAAGCAGGGGCCCGAAATCGATCATGGCGCCAATGCCAATGAACAGCAAGAGAGGGAATGCCTCTGAGGTGGAAATGCCCACCTCGAACAGCCACTGGATGATGCCGTGGGTCTCCCCTGCGCCTTCCATCACCTGGTTGAGCACGCCAGAGCTGGGCAGGTTCACCAGAATGGCGCCAAAGCCCATAGGCAGCAGCAGGGTGGGCTCATACTCCTTTTTGATGGCCAGCCAAATCAGGACGGCGCCCACCACATACATCACAACCTGCTGCCAGGTGATGGACAGCAGACCTTCCCACAAGAATTCCATAGTTTTCTTCATCCTTCCTTTTGTACGGGATTCTTCCTGAAAAGGGGAGATATAAAAATAGACCTATGCCGAAGGCACAGGTCTTGTCGTTTCAAGCTAAACCAGGGCGGGGACGCCCAGAATGTTGACTTAGCTGCATGGAAACCCATGCCGACTACTCCCCTAGTTCGCTGCTTAGTGTAGCATGTTTCCCCATGCATGTCAAGGACTGCCCCCCAGACTTTTCCTGAGGAATTTCCCACCTGCTATAAAAAACGTTCCCCCTTTCAGGGCTTGGGAAGGCATTCTCCCGTTCACGGTAATTTAAGAATCCTCTCAAAAAAACTTCAAGGGAATTTCACATTTCCCGGGTATTCTATAGGTGCGGTCGAAAAAGACCGCACCCTCAATACTATCCTCATCTATATCCTCATTTTTCTCCTTACTTCCTCTTATGAACAGGAAGGGCCGCTCCCTCAGGGGATGGCCCTTCCTGTTTTTCGTCCAGCAGGGTTTATTCGGTTGCTTCCGGCACACGATACTCTGCAAGGACTTCCGGCTTGTGCTTCATGCTGTCCTGCTCGGTGATCTCCCGAATGACCCGGCAGGGATTCCCTGCCGCAAAGGTACGGGGCGGAATGTCCCGCGTCACCACAGCGCCTGCACCGATGACGCAGCCGTCTCCAATGGTCACCCCAGGGCACACCACCACATTGGCCCCGAACCAGCAGTCGTTTCCAATGTGCACCGGCTTTGCCCAGCACAGGTGCTTTTTGGAACCGTCCGGCGCCAGCAGGAAGTCCCTCTCCTCGGGCACCATGGGGTGTACCGGCGTGACAATGGTCACGTTGGGGCCAAAGTTGCAGTTGTCCCCAATGGTCACTTCCCCATCGTCCTGAATGGTCAAGTTGAAATTGGCAAAGAAATTCTTTCCCACTTTTGTGTGCTTGCCATAGTGGAAGGCGATCGGCCCCTGAATGCGCACGCCTTCGCCCATCTCTCCCAGAATATCCTGGAGAATGGCCTGGCGCTTCTCCACCTCATCCTCATAGGTGTTGTTGTAATCCACATTCAAGTTGTGGGTCTTCCGCTTGATTGCCACCAGCTCCGGATCTCCCGGGCAGAAGAGAATACCCTGAAAAATGCGCTCTTCCTCTTTCACCATGGAAAAAACCACCTTTCCGCAATTGGATTAGATTTCCGGGCTTCAGTATAGCACCCTTTTTCCTCTTGTGCAACTGCAACAAGGAATAGAAATCCTCCGTTGCACTTTTTAGAGGGGTATATTATAATGGGGAAAGGGAAACCTATTTCCCCTCTGTAGGACAGGAGGACGCTGCTGTGAACACTCTCCACAAAGACCGCCGCACGCGGCTGACAAAGTCACTGATCCGACGGGCGTTCACCGACCTGCTGGCAGAGAAACCCCTGCAGCGTATTACGGTGCGGGAAGTCTGCCAACGGGCCGGTGTCAACCGGAGCACCTTTTACGCCCACTATACGGATTTGTACGACCTGCTGACCAGGATCGAAGAGGAAATGCTGGAAGATTTTCAACAAGCTCTGGCACCCCTGTTGGATCCGCAGCTGGAGGAGTTCCCCACGCCCTTACAGATCACCACAGAAATCTACCGGTGCCTGAAGGAGAACGCCGATGTGTGTACCGTCACCCTGGGAGAAAACGGGGACAAAGACTTTGCCCTGCGCCTGCTCTCTCTGGGGCGGGAAATCTGCCTGAAGGCCTACGCCAAGCATTTTCCAGAGGCCACCACCCGGCAGCTGGAATATTTCTACGCCTTTGCCAGTGGGGGACACATGGAGCTTCTGCGCAAATGGGTGGAAGAAGGCATGGCCACGTCCGCGGAAGAGATGGCCCAACTGGCGGAAAATATTATGACCTACGGCATCGGATTTCTCCAGCAGGAGCCCCTGTAGCCCTTTGGGCGTTAGAAAGATGGGGCTCTCCGGAAAAGCCCCCGCCTCACAAAGGCAGAAGAGGAATCTCTCTCGGCCGGATCGAGAGGGTTCCATCCAACAAACTCATGAAAGAAAGGAACAAAAGCCATGAAATTTTCAGAAATGACTTATACCAGGCCCGACTATACCGCCGCGGCCAAGGAGCTGGAACAGCTGACCACCCGCCTGCAGAGCGCTGCCAACGCCCAGGAGCAGGTGGCCATCTACAAGGAGTATGAAACTTTGCTCTCTCACGTGAGCACCCAGGCCACCCTGTGCTCCATCCGCCACACGGTGGACACCCGGGATGCCTTCTATGAGGAGGAGAACACCTACAACGACGAGCAGGCCCCCCTGCTGGAGGAGAAGCTCCAGCCCTTCCGCCAGGCGCTGCTGGCCTCCCCCTACCGGGCGGAGCTGGAGGAGAGCCTGGGCAAGCTGCTGTTCCAGAACATGGAGCTGGAG
>CAJFEW010000011.1 GCA_904374805.1 uncultured Neglectibacter sp. | reverse complement strand
CTAAAGTGGCTCTGAATTACCGGAATATGTGGCCTCATTCTCCGGAATGGTGGCTCTCAAAGTCCGGACAGGTGGCTCAAAGAGCCCCGGAATAATCAATTCCGTGGCTGCCTTGGGAAAGGATGCAGTCGCCTACACGGCAGGGGAGGAAACGGCCGTCACACCCCTTCCTCGAGATGGCTGCTGGGGCAAGCTGCTGGATCGGGATGCGGAAATTCTCTTTTTAGGGTGCCCTCTTTCCAAAAACACGTTTATTCACGGTGTGGAAGAGTGGAACCACATTCCTGACAGGCTAGCAGAGACCACACAGCGGTTGTCAATCCTGGGCCCTGCAGGAGAACCGTACCAAGTGGACATGCATCGCCACCACTGTGAAGCCTGCGAGGACATCTCGGAACGGTATGGGATGCTGGAAGAGCCGTTTCGCCGCTTGGGAGCTATCCGTTATGGCAAATTTGGAGATGCCCTGTGCGTGGTGGGAAAGGCCCGCAAAATGAATGAAATCGCCTCCCAATTGCTGAAGAAGGAGCCAAACCTTTTCCTCAGCGTGAAGGCGATTCCGGGGGAATGGTATTAACTTTTTTTACAAACGCTCGGCCAGTGCGGTGGCATATCGTACAGAGGCCATGGCGTCCTTGCCATAGAAATCTGCACCAATGCTGTCGGCGTACTCCTGGGTGAGCACCGCTCCGCCTACCATTATTTTCACAGTTGGCAGTTGTTTCCGAAGCAGCTGAATGGTCTCTTTCATATATACCACCGTGGTGGTCATTAAAGCGCTCAGCCCTACCAGCTGGGCGTTTTCCTTTTGTGCCGCTTCCAACACCACTTCTGGCGCTACATCCTTGCCCAGGTCCACTACGTGGAACCCGTAGTTTTCCAGCAAAACCTTGACAATGTTCTTTCCGATGTCATGCACATCTCCCTTGACCGTAGCAAGAACAATCGTTACACGACTGCGCTGGGTGTCCTCTTGCCCTTGCAAATGGGCTTTAATCACCTCAAAGGCGGTCTTAGCCGCCTCTGCGCTCATAAGCAGCTGCGGGAGAAATAAAGTCTTTTTCTCAAAACGATCTCCCACAGCATCTAGAGCGGGGACGATTTCCTCATTGATGAGAGCAAGCCCAGTTTTGGCCTGGAGAGCACGCTCCGCCGCCTGGTGCGCAGCGTCTTTTAGACCTTTCTCAATGGCCTCCCGCAACGTGTATTCCGCTTTGGCTGACGCTGTAAGTACTTCCGCTTTTTCTTGGCCGTAAGCAGCAATATATGCCATGCAGTTTTCGTCCCAGCCGGAGAGAGCACAGTACGCGCGATAGGTGCGCATCATGGCCTCAGACTTAGGATTCATTATAGCTGCGTCCAACCCTCGCTGCAAAGCCATCAGGAAAAAGGCAGAGGTGATGGTTTCCCTCTGAGGCAGCCCAAAAGAGACATTCGACACCCCTAGGGAAGTTTTCACCCCCAGCTCCTGTTTCACCCGTTCTAGGGCGTCCAGCGTGACGAGAGGGGCATCCTGCCCGGCACTGACCGCCATGGTCAAAGGATCGATCAAGATGTCGCTACGGGGTATACCGTAGGAGAGGGCAGTCTGGACAATCCGCCGCGCTGCCAGAAACCTTCCTTCTGCAGTCTCGGGGATTCCCTCCTCGGTGATGGTTAAGCCGACTACCACGCCCCCATACTTTTTTACCAAGGGAAAAATCGCTTTCATAGAAGAGGTCTTCGCTGTAACAGAGTTGACCAGAGGTTTTCCGTTGTATAGACGCATCGCCCGCTCCATGGTGACCGGATCGGAGGTGTCAATTTGCAAGGGGAGAGGCGTCACCGCTTGGAGCTCCTGGATGGTTTCGCACATCAGATTTGGCTCGTCAATCTCTGGCAAGCCCACGTTCACATCCAGCACATGGGCGCCAGCGTCCTGTTGGGCGATTCCCTCTCGCAGTAAGTAAGGAATGTCGTGGTCTCGCAGCGCTTGCTTAAATTTCGGCTTGCCCGTGGGATTGATGCGCTCCCCAATAATCACGGGAGAAGCTCCGAACTCCACCCAGCGGATCCCAGAGGTGACCATGGTACGGGAGGGAGCGGGAAGCGGCTGGCACCGCAAGCCGGCACAGGCAGCCTTCATTTTTGCAATATGCGCTGGCGTGGTACCGCAGCATCCGCCCACGATCCAGGCTCCTTCCCGGGCGATCTCGCCCATCCAGCCAGCGAATTCCTCCGGGCTCACGTCATAGCAGGTCTTGCCGTCCCGCTCCACAGGAAGTCCTGCATTGGGGTTGACTACCAAAGGGAGGCCGGTGAATTCCCGCAGTTTGGGCACCAAAGCAGCCATCTGCTGGGGCCCTAGCCCACAGTTTAACCCAATGGCGTCAGCGCCTAATCCCTCCAATACAGCAGCCGCCACACCAATGTCTCCGCCAGTCAAAAGCTTGCCATCCTCGTCAAAGGTCATGGTGACAAACACCGGCAAATCGGAGTTTTCTTTTGCAGCCAGCAAAGCAGCCTTCGCCTCATAGATGTCACTCATGGTCTCCACAAGGATTCCCTCCGCACCGGCGCGGCAGCCCGCTTGGACCATCTCCCCGAAGGCGGAAACAGCTTCCTCAAAATCCAATTCCCCCAGGGGGCGAAGAAGCTTTCCTGTTGGTCCAATATCCAAAAAAACCGTGCCGTGACCGCAGTCCTTCACAGCCTGCCGGGCATTTTCTATCCCGACGGTGACCACCTCTTCCACAGATTGTCCGCTTCCCTCTAATTTGAAACGGTTGGCGCCAAAAGTGTTGGTTTTTAGAAAATCCGCCCCGGCATCTAGGTAAGACCGATGGATTTCCACAATCTCCTCCCGGTGAGAAAGCCCCCACAGTTCAGGAGCCTCCCCGGGAAGGAGTCCTTTTTCTTGAAGCATCGTGCCCATTGCGCCATCAAAATAGCGGATTTTGTCACCCAACTGGTGTAAGACAGTATACATACCGATTTCTTCTCCTTTCAATTGCGTGGACGGTTTTCTTGACGGAAAGGACAGTTTTTCGCGTCACACCCCATACACTTTCCCACGTGGCATAAAGAAGGGTCTGAAGAAAGCCCCACGACCCCTGTAATGGACTTCATTGGGAGCATCAGGCAGTTTTCCGTCAGGGTAATGCCAATTTTTTTGGAAACCTGCAAAACGTCGAACAAAAAACGCTGGCTGGAAAGAGGAAGATCCCCATAGCCAGGGCTATATCGGGGCCGCAGAAAAAGCCCGCGCTCATGAGCGTATTGGGCAATCCCTTCCTGCGCTGTATCCGCCTGTTCTTCTGTGTAAACAGCGGCACAAGCTTGCAGCACTGGCACCAAAGACATCTCCATCAACTCGTACCGCTTTATGAGGGTATCTATTCCCGGCCCCAGGGTAAAGGCGGTCAAAAATACCTCCTGGCACCCTTGTAAATGTCCGGCTAACGTTCTGCTGGAAAGGTACACACCGCCAATGGTTACCCCCTCCACGCCTACCGAAAGGGGGAAGCGGCCATCTACATAGCGCGGCACAGAGGTGCGCACCACCTCTTGTTCCGCCCGATCTATCATCTTGTCCAGTTGTGGATCGCTGACCGCTCCGCCTAGATACCGTAAAATATCTCTCCTATTCATGGCTTTTCACACCTTCAGCGCAGAATGTGGCTAAGGTTTTCCAAGATTTTTGCAGCGGTTCTGGGACGGTTCATAGTGTACAGATGGATATGCTTCACGCCGTTTGCCACCAGATCAATGATCTGATCCGTGGCGTATGCAATGCCAGCCTGCTCCATGGCTAGAGGGTCATCGGAGAATTTATCGGCAATAGCCAGGAAGCGCGGAGGCATCATAGCGCCGGAGAGTTCCGCGCTGCGTTTGACCTGCTTTGCGTTGATCACCGGCATAATTCCAGGAATCACCGGAACTTTAATTCCCACAGCAAGAACCCGATACAAGAAGTTATAATACACGTTGTTGTCAAAAAACATCTGGGTGGTAAGGAAATCGCAACCTGCATCCACTTTTTCTTTTAAGTAGTAAATGTCATCCTCCTTATGGGCGCATTCCACATGGCCTTCTGGATAGCAGGCGCCGCCCACGCAGAAATCCCCCTGCGCCTTGATGTCCTGGATCAGCTGAATGGCATAAGTATAGGGACCTGGAACAAACTCCGCAGGACGATCTCCCCGCAGCGCTAGAATGTTCTCAATGCCCCGGGCCTTCATTTCTGTTAGGCGCTGCCGGATCTCTTCCCGTGTGGAGGAGCAGCAGGTAAGATGGGCCAAAGCCGGAATGTGATGGGTGTCTTGAATGTACGAAGCCACCTCTACGGTCTTTTTGGAGGTGCTGCCTGCGGCTCCATAAGTTACGCTGATGAAATCCGCACCCAGCTCGGTAATGGCATCTACAGTTTCAAACACGCTGCGGAACGCTGTATCTTTCTTGGGAGGGAAAATTTCACAAGAGAACAAAACCTTTCTGTCGCTCTGCTGCAGCAAATCTTTGATCTTCAAACTACGTCACACCTTTCTACACGGGAATAACAAGATATCCTAACCTAGTTTACTATTTTATCATGGGAAGGAATGCTTGAAAAGGGAATATCGTAAAAACTTTGCGCATACCTCTGCTACCGTGGGGGGATTTTCATGAGACGAAAGGTGTTATTCTGGGGGCTTTTCTGTGCATCCCTCGTTCTTTTCTGCACACAGACTTTGGAAGCATTTGGAATTGTAGCGTTCCATGCGGATTTTTTTGCAAAAAAGCCACCTATCGTAGTGGATGCAGGACACGGTGGGGAAGATGGAGGGGCCGTAGGGGTGCAGGGTGTTGTGGAAAAGGATATCAACTTGGCGATTGCACAGGAGCTGGCCCAGCTTTTAAAAGAAAACTTTTTCCCGGTGATTATGGTACGGGACGGCGATTACGCAGTGGGAGACCAGAGTCTTCCCACCATTGCAGAAAGGAAACGCTCCGATATCAAGCAGCGGGTACAGTTAGTAGAGGAGACAGGGGAATGTCTTCTCATCAGCATCCATCAAAACTACTTTTCAGAAGGGCGATATAAGGGCGCACAAATCTTTTATGGAGGAAATCGTCCGGAAAGCGCTGTTCTGGCTGAATCCATTCGGGAATCCATCGTGAACACACTTCAGCCAGAGAACACAAGGCAAAATAAGGAGGCGGGGGAGGAGATTTACCTATTAGATCACTGTTTAGTGCCAGGCGTGTTGGTGGAATGCGGTTTCCTTTCTAACCCAGAGGAAGCGGCGTTGCTGCAGGAAGAATCCTATCAAAAAGATATGGCAAAAGCCATCTATAACGGCATCATCTCCTATTTGGAAACATCCCAGGAAGAGTAAGGTTTTCTCCAACTTTTCCTTTTGTGTTATATGTGTTATAATACAAGAATAGGAGCAAAGGGGAGGAATACAAAAGATGGCCGCAAAAAGCAAATGGATCTATCAATGCACACAGTGTGGATTTGAAACGGCAAAATGGATGGGGAAGTGTCCGGGCTGTGGAGAGTGGAACACTCTCGAAGAGACCTTAAAGGAACCTCCTGCCACCAAAAAACCCCTTTCCCCCCAAGGGCAAGAACGCTATAGAAAACCAACCCCCATTGGAGAAATCAGCGCCGAGGAAGAGTTCCGATATCATACGGGACTTTCTGAGCTGGATCGTGTTCTGGGAGGGGGTATCGTCAAGGGGTCGCTGATCTTGATCAGCGGCGACCCCGGCATTGGAAAGTCCACCATGCTTCTGCAAATTTGTGAGACACTGGGTCGGGAACTGCGTGTGTTATACGTATCTGGAGAAGAATCCGCTCGTCAAATCAAATTGCGGGCCGCCCGGCTGGGCGTGGAAAGCGCTAATCTTCTCGTTCTCACAGAGACAGATGTCTCCTATATTTTGGAAGAAATCCGGGAAGAAAGGCCGGATTTGGTCATGATCGACTCGATCCAAACCATGAACTACACGGAACTCACTTCCTCACCAGGGAGTGTTACCCAAGTGAGAGAGTGTACCAACGCTTTTATGCGCTGCGCGAAATCTTTGGAGATCCCCATTCTGGTGGTGGGACACGTGAATAAGGATGGGGCAATTGCAGGACCTAAAGTGTTGGAGCACATTGTGGATGCCGTCCTGTATTTTGAAGGAGACCGGCAAATGACCTACCGGATTCTTCGGGCAGTCAAAAACCGCTATGGGTCTACCAATGAGATTGGCGTGTTTGACATGGGAGAGCATGGGCTGCGCCAGGTGGAGAACCCTTCCCAGGCTATGCTTTCCGGCAGACCTAAGGATGTATCGGGAACCTGCGTTACAGCGGTTATGGAAGGGACCCGGCCGCTTTTGGCAGAAATTCAAGGGCTTGCAACCACGTCTGGATACGGAACGCCCAGACGGATGGCCACTGGATTTGACTACAACCGGATGGCATTGATTTTGGCGGTTTTGGAAAAAAGAGCAGGCTATTACTTTTCAAACTTGGACGCCTACTTAAACGTCGTAGGCGGCCTACGGCTAGACGAGCCATCGGTGGATCTTGCCGTGGCCATGTCTCTCATTTCCAGTTTAAAGGACAAGCCCATCCGAGAAGACACCGTGGTGTTTGGAGAGATTGGATTGGCCGGTGAACTGCGAAGTGTCAGCCACAGCGAAC
Source organism: uncultured Neglectibacter sp. (assembly GCA_904374805.1). GTDB lineage: Bacteria > Bacillota > Clostridia > Oscillospirales > Acutalibacteraceae > Acutalibacter > Acutalibacter pullicola. The sequence continues at coordinate 29,580 of CAJFEW010000011.1, read as the reverse complement.
TGCGTGTAGCCGAAGCGGCGCGGCTTGGTTTTTCTCGTTGTGTACTGCCGTACCATGGGCTCAAAAAGATTTCTGTCCCTCACAATGTAAAAATAGAAGTGGTTGGAGCCAAAAATATCCGGGAGGCCTTTGAGGCAGCCAGTGACTAAGTCAACACACAATTATACAAAATGAATATTTTGTATAATTTAGGGGAGGCGTAACACAGTAAAATGAGTTTTTCCATTAAAGATGAGATGCCGGACCTTGTCCAGCAGTACGCATTGTATTTGCGTAACATTCGCGGACTTTCCGCCAAAACTGTGGACGAATACTGCATGGATTTGCGCACCTTTTTCCGATTTCTAAAAGCCAAGGATTTTGGCATGACCGAATATTCCCGCTTGGCAGAAATTTCCGTGCGGGATATAGATTTAGACTATATCCGACGCATAAAAGCATTGGACATTTTTGAATTCATGAATTTTGTGGCAGACGAACGCAATAATATGAGTTCGACCCGTCAAAGAAAATCTTCCTCCTTAAAATCCTTTTTCCAATATTTGACCGTGCATGAAAAGCTGCTGTCGGAAGACCCTACAGAACAGTTGACGCCTCCCAAAGCCAAAAAAGCTCTACCCCATTTTTTATCACTCGAACAAAGTATCGAACTTCTCCATGCAGTGGATGGGCCCGAGGCAGAACGGGACCGGTGTATTCTAACATTATTTCTAAACTGCGGCATGCGTCTGTCGGAGCTGGTTGCGATCAATATTCGAGATGTCATTCAAAACAACTCCACGCTGCGAATTATTGGCAAAGGAAACAAAGAGCGCATTGTGTATTTGAATCAAGCTTGTATGGATGCCATTCAAAGCTATCTGGCGGTGCGCCCTAAAGACGGTGTAAAAGATCGGGATGCTCTATTTTTGAGCAGTCGAAAAACAAGAATCAGTCCGAAAACGGTGCAGTTTCTAGTGAAGAAATACTTAAATAAAATTGGCTTAAGCGGTCCAGGATACTCCGTTCACAAACTGCGACATACTGCTGCCACGCTCATGTATCGATACGGAGATGTGGATATCCGGGTCTTGCAAGATATTTTAGGCCATGCCAATTTAGGCACAACAGAGATCTACACCCACACTTCCAGCAGCCAAATGGAGGAAGCTATCAATGCAAACCCTCTGGCTCACGTATCTGAGAAAAAAGCTAAGAATGACAAACCGTAAATAATCCCCGGCATTTGCCGGGGATTATTTACGCAAAGGACGGATACGGATAAGGTAGCGGTCCAGAACAGGATATGCAACAAAATTGACAAAATAGCTGGGCAGCGAAGCGAGGAGAAATACGCCTAACAACAGGGCAAGAACCAAGGTAAATCCAAAGCCTGGCGCAAGAAATAGAAAAAGGAAATAGCAGGCAAGCACTACGGAAATCAGTAGATTGCGTCCAAACGCAGAGAGTGCAAAAATACACGCATTGCGATATGCCTGCCAAAAACGAAGCTCAAATGTAACAAGCAGCAAGGGAAGATAATATTGCGCAAAAAGTAAAATCGCACCCAAAGCAACGCAAAAGCACAGCGGGATCGCACACAGCCAGCTCTGGGTAACTGTATAACTTCTGTAGTAATAAATCCCAGAGAAACTGAGCAGAGCGTACGCCACATAGAGAAGGCACCCATTGAGAAAAAACATTTTTCCATTCAGCCGAACCGCCCTCCAGAAATCCCACCAAATGAAAACTGGCCTTTCTTGCACAAAATTTCTCGTCACATAAGTCAATCCAGCGCAAAAAGGAGATAAGGCTAGCAAAGGCAGAGGGACCACGTAAAGTCCCCAAAGATCCAGCAGCCCTCCTCCCGCCTGCTCAGGCAGCCGTAGAGTCCACTCCATGGGGAGGAAAAACAAAACCGCCGCTAAACAGACTACCGGAATGAAAGGAAGAAAAAAAATAAGGTTCGCTTGCACAAGCTTTCCGAATTTCCGAAATAAAATCGTGAAAAAACGAACAGGAGCAGGTTTGGAAACCTGCTCTCTTTTTATCCCGGGCCCAGGCCCATCGTTTGTAAAGAAATGGCTGAAAAGAGACAAATGCCCTCTCCTCCTCCCTACCCTAACTTGGCTTTGGGATGGCAGTCATTATACACCTGTTTGACATGGTTGTCCAACAGTTGAACATACACCTGCGTAGAAGAAATATCTGCATGTCCCATCATGGTTTGAATATCTTTCACGGAAGCACCATTTTCCAACAAATGCATAGCAAAAGAATGCCGAAGAGTATGCGGCGTAATCTCTTTTGTAATGCCCGCCTCTGTGGCATAGCTTTTTACAATTTTCCAGAAACCCTGTCTGGTAAGACGCCCGCCATTTAAGTTGACAAAAAGGGCATTTCCACTTTCCGGTCCAATGATCAAACCACGCATACGATAGATATAATCCGAAACGGCAACCACTGCGGAAGGATAAATCGGTATAGACCGCACGCCCTTACTTCCCCGGCAGTACAAAACACCGGATCTGAGATTTAAATCTTTTATGTTTAAATTAATCAATTCCGAGGCACGGATGCCTGTTGCATAGAGAAGCTCTAACATAGCCTTATCTCTACAACCTTTTGGTTCCGTGACATCAGGCTGTGCCAACAAAAGCTCAATTTCTTCTCCAGACAACACCTGAGGGAGTTTCTTTTCTGCTTTTTCCAGCTTGATCCCTTTAGCAGGATTGTGGTCCATTTCTCCGCGGAAAATTAAAAACTTATAAAAGCAACGCACCGATGCTAAATTCCTGGAGATCGTAGTAGGAGACCGGTTCAGTTGATGCAGGTGATCCACATATTTCTGAATGATTGGCTCGTCCACATCCGTAGGAGCCACCCCTATGCTGGACAGATACTCCAAATAATACAAAGTATCCCGCAAATATGACTCCCGGGTATTGGCGGAATTCGCCTTTTGATTTGTCAGATAATCATTGAACAAAGCATAGTAACTGTTCATGGTCGTTCTACCCTCTTCTCCACTTACGTAAATAAGCCCCCTATCGCTGCCGGCAAGGAGCACACCAGCGATATTCCTGCAGCGGCACTCAAAAAAAGAAGGAAATCTTGAAAATATGTTTTCACATGCGAACGTCCTTCCTGAGAAGAGAACCCTGCTTTCGCCAACTGGTTAGAAAACAACAGCGCTCTAATTCCAAAAAGCAAAAGCAAAATTCCCATTGCCGAAGCAGCGGGCGTATATAGTAACGCCGATAAGCCAACCCCCTTTAGCCCATCTTTCCATAAATAGGAGACCACTCCCACTCCAACGGTGGCTCCTCGAAAAAAGAGAAAAAAGGGCACTGCAATACTTCCAAAAGCAGTGATTCCTAGCAGGAATACTATAAATAAGCCAATCAGCGCATTAAACAATAAAGTAGAAAAACAAGCGGCATAGCCGGATTGCATCACAGGAATCCCAGAAAACGAGAGGGGAAATACCCATCTTCCCTGAAATAATTGACCAAAAACAGCAACAACGGCCCCTAACAGGGCTCCCAAAAATAAAAGAAAAAATAGTAAGACGAAAAACTTCCAATGAAGAAAACGATCTGCAAATGAGTCTTCTTGCGAACTAAGTCTGCTTGAAAAGGAAAAGGGGTTCACATTCTTTTTCATAGTGCCACATCCTTGTGAGAGTGTAAATTCTATCCTATACTCATACTATGAAAAAGAACAGCCATCTATTCGCGCTCTTCCTTATGTATAAAACGTCATTTTCCTCATGTAACCTAAGTTTCCCTATCATTTTCAAACCAGGACAACGCGCACATTTGTTTCAAAATGTAGGGGATAGAAAGCAGGTCGCCTTCCTTACGTATTTTGAAAAGCAAAGGCAACCATTTTAGCAAAGTTACATGGTCCACACACTGCCCACCTCAAATTTACGGTTCTTTTTCTCTTTTCTTCGCATATGTTCCCATTTATGGGCAGAAGTGTAACCCCTTGTGAATATATACTATAATACAAAACCCAGAAATTTGCAAGCGTAAAGCGCATATTTTTTCAAAATAATTTGAAACCTCTCAAATTTATGTCCTTTTATTTATGTAAACTAATGTATATTGCCATTCTAATTTTCCGGAAACTACCTAAACACAGATTGAATGGATATGCATTCTAGCGCACATCCTGTTCGAGGCTAGGCTGTTTGAATCAAAATTTCACCTTTGTCTTTTTGTTCACAGCCACTATTCCCCCTATGCAGCCACCTAAAACAATAGCTGCCAGACGCGCAAAACCTCCCGCGCCAAAGGGCTGACTCCACACAACCAGAGAAACCAAAGCAAGCAGCAAGGAGGCGGTCAATCCGCAAGCGCCCCCTAGAAGAGCCCCCTTTTCGCCGCTGACCAAAGCACCCGTCACACCTCCCAAAAAAGAAGACACACACAAAGCCAATGTTACAATACCGCGAAGCAAAGCCCTTTGGGGCAAAGCATCCAAATTTGAAAGCAGCAGTGCGCCTACCGCCAGAAATGCAGCCGCACTCGCACCTGTTACAAGCAGCCCTAAGATAAACCCTTTTGCTTTTCGCATAAAAATCCTCCTCTCTGTCCGCTTTACAGAAATATATGCTAACAAGGCAATACATAGACAAAAAAAGAAGAGGCGGTTTCGCCTCTTCTTTTTTGTTATAAAACTTGGTAAAACAGCAAGACTCTTTAGGAAGCGGACTGCTCCTCTTCATGAACGGTATCCACGCTGCCAATTGCCCACCGCTTGACACGCAACTTCGCTTTGTCGCTCCCAGTTTCAATCACGATGGAATCCGTCTCTTCCTTAACAGCGACAATACGACCACAAATGCCGCCAATCGTGGTGATCTCATCCCCCACTTGGGCATTTTTGCGCATTTCGGCTTCCTTCTTTTTCCGCTTGCTCTGCGGCCGGAAGAAAATAAAGTACAGGGCCACAATAAAAACAGCGTACACCAAGAGCATGATAATAGTGGACATGCCACCAGCACCGGACGCAGTGTCGAGAGTCATCAAATGATTCATTGTATAAATGCACCTCCGAGTTAATGTTTAGATTATAGCAAGAACAGGCGAAACATGCAAGCAAATCCCACAAAGTTTTCTACATTTTAAAGCGATCAAATCCGCCGCCCCAGAGCCTCTATGTGCTCTTGGTAGAATTGCTCATACCGGCCAGCGTCCAAAGCGTCTCGAATTTGCTCCATGAGATGATTATAGAAATAAAGATTGTGCATCACCGTCAAGCGCATCGCCAGCATCTCTCCCGCCTTGAACAGGTGATGGATATAGGCCCGGCTAAATTTCTGACAGGTAGGGCACTGACAATTCTCATCCAGGGGGGCTTCATCCAGTTCATATTTGGCGTTGAGCAGATTCCGACACCCTTCGGATGTAAACGCATGTCCATGACGTGCGTTGCGGCTGGGCATGACGCAATCAAACAGGTCCACACCTCTGCGAACAGCCTCCAGAATATTGGCAGGCGTTCCCACGCCCATCAGGTAACGAATTTTCCCCTCTGGCATGAAGGGCTCCACAGCTTCGATGATACGGTACATCTCCTCTGTCGGCTCCCCCACCGCCAGCCCGCCAATGGCATAGCCATCCAAGTCCAGGTCAGCGATTCGTTTCATGTGCTCTACTCGCAGATCCTCGAAGGTGCAGCCCTGGTTAATGCCAAACAACAGCTGCTGGGGATTGATAGTGTCCTCCAGGCTGTTCAAACGAGCCATCTCCCGCTTGCAGCGCTCTAGCCAACGGGCAGTGCGCTCACAAGACGCCTTGGCATACTCGTACGTAGCAGGGTTCTCCACACACTCATCAAAAGCCATAGCAATGGTGGAACCCAAGTTGGATTGGATGCGCATGCTCTCTTCTGGGCCCATGAAAATCTTGCGCCCATCTACATGAGAGGCAAACGTGACGCCTTCCTCCCGAATGTTTCGCAGCTTGGCCAGCGAAAACACTTGGAATCCGCCGCTATCTGTAAGGACAGGTCCGTCCCAACCCGTAAATTTGCGAACACCACCAAGCTTTTTTACCGTCTCATCACCAGGGCGCAAGTGCAGGTGATACGTGTTGCACAGCTGTACCTGACAATGGAGATCTTTCAAATCGTAGGCGGACACAGCTCCCTTAATGGCCCCCGCAGTGGCCACGTTCATAAAAGCCGGAGTCTGTACGGTACCGTGAACGGTTGTAAATTCTCCACGGCGCGCAGAGCCCTCTTGTTTTATCAGCCGGTACATGAATCCACTCCTTCGGGTCAATCATTTCCACAAAAATGCGGCGCCGGAAAAGGCACCGCATCCTTCGTCTGCAGAGGTATTATACCTTGTTTAGTTGCCTCCGTCAAGATTTGTTTTCTCGAATTACGCAACCGTTTCGCAGCTGACCGGCGTGTAACCGGCTTCCGTCACAGCATCCATCAGCACCTGGTCCTCCACATCTTCCGCCAGCGTCACTGTGGCCTTTTTGGAATCCAAGTCCACAACCGCCTCTGTTACGCCGGAAACGCCAGCCAAGGCCTTCTGGACATGCGCCTGGCAGTGGGCGCACATCATACCGTCTACAAGCAATACTTTTTTCATAACACTACTTCCTTTCTCTTTCGTTGCACCCAAAAGCGCCTCTTGCACAGGCACCTCCAGGTTTGCCGGTTCGGCACTATGAGAAGCCTCCAAAGACGGAGAGCATTCTTCCGCAGTTATACGCGCGGGCTTTCGTTTAAAGAAACGAAGCCGCAAAGCATTGGTCACCACACACACGGAGCTTAAGCTCATGGCAGCAGATCCGATCATCGGGCTCAAACGCAGATGGAACGCCGGGAACAGTACCCCCGCCGCCAGCGGGATACCTAAGACGTTGTAGAAGAAGGCCCAGAACAGATTCATGTGAATGTTCCGCACCACTGCTCGACTCAAATCAATTGCCGCAGCTACGTCGTCCAGAGAATCTTTCATCAACACTACATCTGCAGATTCGATGGCAATGTCTGTGCCCGCTCCAATGGCAATGCCAATGTCTGCGCGCGTCAAAGCTGGGGCATCGTTTATGCCGTCGCCAACCATGGCCACCTTATGGCCTCTATCCTGGAGCTCTCGAATATGGGCATCCTTCTGCGTGGGCAGCACATCGGAAATCGCTTGCTCGATCTCCAGCTCCTTTCGGATAGCCTCCGCCGTGACTTTGTTGTCGCCGGTGAGCATGACCACGTGCAGACCCATCTCTTTGAACCGCTGAATAGCTGCCCGGCTGGTCTCCCGGATGGTATCTGCCACAGCAATAACTCCCAAAAGCTTCCCTTCCCGCAAAAAGAGGAGAGGAGTTTTTCCTTCTTGGGCCAATCTGTCCACCGTTGCCCGGGCAGCATTCTGTTCCTCTGGAGCAGCCGGCAGATGGTTTTCCTCCAGAAACGCCAGATTACCCGCCAAATATTCTTTTCCGTTGACCCGCGCCCGGATGCCCCGTCCTGCTACAGCCTCAAAGGATTCCGCCTTAGGCAGGGACAATCCCATCTGTTGGGCACGCTCCACCACCGCCTGGGCCAAGGGGTGCTCACTGCCCTGTTCAGCAGCGGCAGCTTCTGCCAGAAATTGCTGTTCTGATAAGGAACCATCTAGCACTACAACGTCTGTCACAGCTGGATGGCCCGAGGTAATGGTACCGGTCTTATCCAGAACAATCGTGTCCACGTTGTGAAGGTTCTCCAAGCTCTCGGCAGACTTGATGAGTATACCCATTTCTGCAGCCTTACCCGTGCCAACCATAATAGCCACCGGAGTGGCTAAACCCAGAGCGCAGGGGCAGGAAATCACCAAGACCGAAATAGCGTTGGATAGGGCAAACTCAAAACCAGCGCCCGCCACCAGCCACACTATAGCGGCGATAATGGCAATGACAATAACCACCGGCACAAACACGCCGCTGACCCTGTCAGCCAATCGGGCAATGGGAGCCTTAGAATTGCTGGCCTCGTCTACCAAACGGATGATTTGGGAAAGAGTGGTGTCCTCCCCCACCTTGGAAGCGCGGAATTGAAACATCCCATTTTTATTGATGGTTGCAGAGATCACCGGATCGCCAGGCCCCTTTTCCACTGGAACGCTTTCCCCAGTAATGGCCGCCTGGTCTACATAGCCTTGGCCTTGTGTGACAACGCCGTCCACCGGAATGCCTTCGCCTGGGCGAATGACCAAAATATCCCCCGAAACAACCTGCTCGGCAGGGATGGTCTGTTCTTGCCCTTCTCGGATCACCGTTGCGGTCTTAGGCGCTAAATCCACCAACTTTCCCAAGGCGTCCCCTGTTTTGGATTTGGATTTCGCCTCCAAATACTTCCCCACCGTAACCAACGTTAAAATCATGGCAGAGGACTCGAAATACAGAGCGTGGGCATATTCGTGGATCAACTCCATATCCCCATGGCCAAATCCATAGGCCAATCGGAACATGGCAAACAGCCCGTAGACCAGGGACGCCCCGGAGCCAATCGCCACCAGGGAGTCCATGTTGGGAGCCCGGTGCCACAAAGCCTTTAGGCCCGTCTGGAAAAAATGCCGGTTGATGAACAGCACAGGCACCGTCAAAAGCAGCTGAGCCAAAGCGTTCACCAAAGAATTTTCCATTCCAACAAAGAACCAGGGCTCCGGCAGGCCCATCATCCCTCCCATAGCAATATACATCAAAGGGAGCAGCAAAGCAATGGACGAGATAAGCCGGCGCTTCATTTGCCTTTGGCTTTGCAGCGCCTGGTCCTGACGGGCCTGCCACTCGCTGCGGAAACTGCCCTTCTCCTGGGCTGCGCCCCGCTCTTCCATGGACGACGCTCCATAGCCGATCTTTTCCACCGCCTGTACGATTGTGTCCGGAGACACCTTCTGTTCGTCGTAGGACACGGTCATTTGGTTGGCCAAAAGACTGACGTTGACATCTTCCACACCCTCCAATTTGGAAACACACCGGGTCACGTTGGCCTGGCAAGCGGCACAAGTCATGCCTGTAACATTGTATTTTTCTGTTTTCATAAATGCTCCCCCCTTACTTTAGTTTCTTAATCAGCTCCACCGCCTCGTCTACGATTTGCGTGTTGCCTTTTTGAATTTCTTCCACCACACAGGTCTCCAAATGATCCTGCAGCACCAGGTAGCCAAAAGACTGCAAAGCGCTTTCTACCGCAGCCACTTGAATCAGTATATCCCCGCAGTAGCGGTTGTCGTCCAACATTTTACCAATGCCATTGAGCTGGCCAATCATGCGCTTTAGCCGATTTTGCAGCAGCCGAAGCTCCTTTTCACTTCTTGGCGTAGATTTATGGTGATGGCAGCATTCCCCTGGGAGAATGTTTTCTTCCTGCGACATCTTCTGTTTTTCCATGGATTTGCACCTCCCAAAATACCCTTATGGGGTATTTCTGTAGATAAGTATAATACCCTTCCCCGGTATTTGTCAAGCCCTCTTTCACATCTTTTTAGAACCCAGCTGTCTTTTCAAAAGTTTTCGCTTGTTTCCTGCTTGCGTAATACCCCCCAACCCTATTCTACACGAAAAAGCAGACAGCCTGTACAGACTGTCTGCTTGCACTTACCCCATAAATCCACTTGTTTTACTTTCCGAAATACGCCTTGATTTCTTCCATCCGCTGACTTTGCGCCACATGGAAGGGACACCGGAAATCGCAGTGCCCGCAAGAGACGCAATCTCCGGCGGTCTTTTCTAAGTTATTGTAGTGATCTCGCGCCAAGGCGTCGCCCGCTTTGGAAAGGTCATAGTACTTGTTGATGAGCCCAACATCCAAGCCCATGGGACAGGGCTGGCAATGGTTGCAGTATACACACACGCCGCTGGCGTCTTGAGGCGCAAAGCTGCCTAAAATAGAGTAATCCCGCTCCGCAGGAGAAGCTTGCAGAAATCCCAAGATGCGCTTTAAATCTTTGCGGTCCCGCACACCGGGCAGCACTGTCAAGACTCCTGGTTTGTCCAACGCGTACTGGATGCACTGGTATTCCGTCAAAGCCTTGTGAAAAGGAGAGGTCTCATCCTTCAAAAGCTGGCCGCCGCTGAAGGCTTTCATCACGGAGATTCCCACTCCTTCAGCCTCACACCGACGATAGAGAGACTGACGCTCGTCCACCTGACCGATCGCGTACTCTCCATGGCGATAGTCGTAAGCCGGGTTGATACTGAACATCACCATGTCGATCAATCCCAGATCCAGGGCCTTCTGCACCACAACAGGAGTGTGAGAAGAAAGTCCCACATGGCGAACCACCCCTTGTTCCTTCAAAGACCGGATATAGTCCAGCGTGCCGCCGCTGGCCGCTTTTTCCAGATCGGCCAGCTCATCCACGCAGTGGATAAAGCCGAAGTCAATGTAGTCCGTCTGAAGGGCTTCCAGTTGCCAGGCAATCGACCGCTTGATCTCCTCCAAATTCTGGGTCCATCCGTATTTGCCCGTGTGATAGTCCGCGCCAAAATGCACTTGGAGAAACGCCTTGTCCCGGCAGCCAGAGAGAGCTCGTCCATAGGCTGCAAAAGGAGCCGCATCTCCCGCAGCCATGTCAAAGTAGTTTACGCCGTTTTCCAGAGCCATCTCCACAGTAGCTTGGATTTCCTTCTCCCCTACCTCTGCGGAAAGGGAGCTATTCCCCAAGCCAAGGATGCTGATTTGTTCCCCGCCGTGAGGAAGCGTGCGGTATTCCATAGAAAAAACTCCTTTCAACCACCCAACTTGGCGGTAAAATCGGCCATTGCTTCCGAAATTTTGATACCCTGCGGGCATACGGCCTCACAGCTGCGGCAACCAATACAGGCGCTGGGCTGTTTTTCCGCAGGGATGGCCGAGAGAGCCATGGGCGCGATAAACCCGCCCTCCGTGAAGCAATGCTCGTTATACAAAGCCAGCAAGCCCGGGATATCCAAACCTTGGGGACAGTGGCTGGTGCAATAGTGACAAGCCGTGCAAGGCAAAGCAATTTTTTTGACCATCCCCTCAGCAATCGAGTAGATTGTCTCCATCTCCTTCTCGCTGAGAGGTTTGTCTTCTGCAAAGGTCTGGATATTCTCCTCCATTTGCTGCCGGTTGGACATACCAGAGAGAATCACCTTAACGCTGGGAATGCTCTGCAAATAGCGGAACGCCCAGGCCGGGACACTTTCCTCTGGGCGCAGAGCCTTCAGCTTTCCTTCATTTTCCGGCGATAAGGATGCTAGCTTTCCGCCCCGCAGCGGTTCCATCACCCACACGGGAATATTCCACTGGTTCAAGAGCTCCACCTTTTGCTTGGCGTTCTGAAACTCCCAGTCCAAGTAATTGAGCTGAAGCTGGCAGAATTCCATATCTTTGCCGTAGGCATCCAAAAAGCGCTGGATGACGTTGTAATCCCCATGGGCGGAGAAGCCCAAGTGACGGATACGGCCGTTTTTCTTCTGCTCCAGCAGGTATTCATAAATTCCGTACTGGGGGTCCAGGTAGGCGTCAATGTTCATTTCGCACACGTTGTGGAACAGATAGAAATCAAAATATTCCACCTGACATTTTTCCAGCTGTTTCTCAAAAATCTCCTGAACTTTCGGCATGTTAGAAAGATCGTAGCCAGGAAACTTGGTGGCCAGGTAAAAGGTCTCCCGGGGATAGCGGGCCAGAGCCTTACCCATTACTAATTCGGAATTTCCGTTGTGGTACCCCCAAGCGGTGTCGTAATAATTGACGCCGCTTTTCATGGCGATATCCACCATTTCAAAGGCAGCACTTTCATCAATACGGGAATCGTCGCCGTCCACAACTGGCAGGCGCATGGCCCCCATGCCTAGGGCGGAAAGCTGCAAATCTTGAAAAGCTCGGTAAATCACGGTGAGCACGTCCTTTCTTTCCTTGGGATTTACTCTATTATATCTGCTAAACTTTACTTTAAGTCAAGGGTGTATTCGAAAAAAATAGAAAGAATGGAACTAAGAGCGGCCAAACGCAGCAGGAGCCGGCGCAAAATTACGCCGGCTCCCGTCAAAACATTCGATTAAGGCTTGCAACTTCCGCAAGGCTCATAGCCATCTTCTATCAGCTGCTCCCGTGTACCGTAAAACTCCTGGCGGTTTTCCTCGCGCATCTCGCTCACAGAGGAGCAATCTGGCCGATGGAATTTGCGGGTATTGGTGTTGAGAACGTAGGTCTCTGCCTCCTCTTCTTCCGCCTGGCTTTCCGTAGAGGAAAGAACCTCCTCTCCGCTCTCCCAGTTTTCCCCTGTCGCGTAGTCAATTTCCACACCAGGCTGCACATTATAGACGAACACATGAAAACAGATTCCCTCGCCATCGTCCTCCACCGAATACGCCTCCATAACCACTCCGCTGGCCACAAGGTTTTCTCCTTCAAACACAGGGGAAACACGGTAAAGGACATGATGATCCGTTTCCAAAATGTAATCCGCCACCATATTTTCAAAGGGAAGCATCCCCTCTACGTTCATGTACCGCGTGCCCGTGATCAGATTTTCCTCGTTGGCGTTTTCTCCGGTGAGCTGAAATCCAATCAGATGACAACGGTTGTATACGTAGCCGCCCTCTACGAAATCGTAAGCTTCGTTCTGCCAGCCGCTTGGCTTCACTTCGGAAATGCTCTCCCGCTCCTCCTGGGGCATCAAATTTTTCCCAATGCAAGCCACAGCAGGCCCGCACCTTCCTAAGGAGTCCAACGAACTGTAGGATTCAAAGGATTCCTCAGTCAGCTCATCGGGAGAAAAATCCGGCTGGTTTTCTTCCAGCACCACATAAGGAGAGCCTGTATACGCAGGGATATTTTCCAAGGAGACAGAACTGCTGGCAGTTTCCGCCGCTGCAAGGTCTGCGGAGGAAGGGATCCCCGAGCATCCGCTCAAGAGAAGACAGAGAGAAAGAAGAAGAGGGAGAACACGTTGCAACATGGGTTTCATCGGGAATATATCTCCTTTGTCAATTTTTGATGGGAATAGCCGGGAAAATCAACCGTATACACTTTGCGCCAGTTTGCGGAAAGATCCAGATCAAAAAAGAAGTCCCCGGGATACCGGCGGTTCCACCGATATACAAACAAGCGACGGATCTGGTCTTCCCAAGGCTTTAAAAGAAGGTCCTCCACAAAGCAGAGGTCTCCCGGTTTTGCATGGGTCAGCAAAAGGGGATCTACACACACTTGCCCCGGATAGTGCTCGGCAAAAAGAGAAGCGGAAAAAGGCCGGATCGAAAGCACCCTCTGCGAAAAAGAAGAGTACATATCTTCCAACACCCGGCGGTCACGGCTTTGCCTGCGGCCATGAAACAACATGCCGTTTTTCTCATCCAAACAGACAATGACATCCAAGCTATCTCCGCTCCTTTGCTCCCGCCTTACTGTGCAATAAAGTCATTATAACATAGGAGGGCCCCATTGACTAGAAAAAAGTACGGCCTGTCGCATCAGGAAACGACAGACCGTACTTTCACGTGGAAGTCTAGCAGTATCACACACCGTTTTACGCCGCCAATAGATCTTCCCGCAGCACAAAATAAAGCATAAGATAGACACTCAGAAACAGCAGGGTAAAATTATATCGGGTATACAGCAGCAGGAGAAAACCCAAAGTTGCTAAAGGAAGCAATAAAAGCAAAGAAACCGCACAGGTAGCACGGGAGGCTGTCTGCGGCATGAACCGACGGCATAAAACCGCGCGCAGGGCTAAACCTCCATCTAATGGCTCTATGGGAAGAATGTGCAGCACACCTAGCACCAGATTGGCCATTGCAAACGGATGGCTGCCCAAACCTGCCACAAACAAAAACATAGCAACCAGAATATTGGCCGCTGGCCCTGCCAAGGAAACACAAGCGGTTTGGACATAACTGAGCCTTTGGGAAACGCTTGTTATAATTCTGCAGCCTAATGCCGTGCATCGTACCTGGGCAGGAGGGGTTCCCAGGGCAACCATGCTCCCTACATGGGCGAGCTCGTGCAATACAGAGGCTCCCAAGAAAAACGCGCCGCTGCGATCGCCCCCAAAAAGACAGCCAAACGCAAGCAGCGCGAAACAAGAAAACCCCAAACAAAATCTGCACGGTCCAACGACAAAAGTAATCATAGTCGCTGCAGGGAAACATCCTGCTTCTCCCCCATACTGGAAGGGGAAGGAGATGGAGATGGCGAGGGAGCGGGAGAAGAATCTTCCCGTATTCCCTCCCATGCAGGAAGAGAGAATTCCTGCGTGGATTTCTCCTGGAACCACTCCGCAAAAGCTTGATAAGAAGGAGAATCCCACGCCCGAAGCGCCAGCAAAAGGATCAAGACGCCGACGCAAATTCCTGTTTGAAGAAGAGGGATCCAACTTCCGTGGCTTTCGGACGAAGTTTCTTCTGGGAAAAGCTCTTCCTCTTCTCCCCATTCTTGAATTTCTCTCAGTTTCTCATGGTCTTCCATAGATTACAGAATAATACACAGCAAACCGTTGCAACCGTCGTTGATCACTCGTTCAATGGTCTCTCGCACCTTTTCTCTCGCCTCAGCAGGCATGCGGTACAGCTTATTGTGCATTCCCTCGTTTACAAGAGAATGCAGAGACTTTCCAAATATATTGGATTCCCATATTTGCGCAGGGTTCTCTTCAAACTCCTTCAGCAGATACAGAACCAGCTCCTCCGATTGCTGTTCCGATCCAACGATGGGCGTTATCTCCGTGTGAATCTGCGTCTTCATCATGTGAATGGAGGGAGCGGTGGCCTTGAGGCGAATGCCGTATTTGCCGTTTTGCTTGAGTATTTGCGGCTCTTCCAAGGTCAACTCTTCCACGTCGGGCATGACAATCCCATAACCGGTTTCCTCCACATCCTCGTATGCCTGCCGCAGCTTTTGGTATTTTTGGCGGATGGAAGTCATTTCTACCAATTGCTTCATCAAGTCAGAATCATCCTGAATTTCCAAGCCGGTCCTTTCGCTGAGAATGCGGTAAAACAGACCTTGATCAAACACCAGTTCCGCTTGCCCTTTTCCGCTTCCAAGATCCATGCGCCGGATGGTGACGTTGGTAATGGTTTCGCACTCCTTTAAAGCGTGCAGCATCCCTTTCACCTGGCACATTTTATGGATGCCGCAGGAAGCGCGAACTGTGGATAGGACACCGGCAAAAAGCCAGTGACTCGACTCCAGAGATGTGACCCAGCCCGGAAGGTCCAATTCCACTTCCCGGACAGGGAATTGGTACAATAGGCTTGCAAGAATGTCCCGAATATCTTGTTCTTCCATATCGATGCAGTTCACCGGCAGCACAGGGATGGCGTACTTCTCCCCTAACCTGGCAGCCAAGTCCTGAGATTCCTGGGATTTGGGGTCCACACAGTTGAGCAGCATGACAAACGGACGTCCTGTTTGGTTCAGTTCGTCGATGACGCGTTCTTCCGCCTCCTCGTACTCTTCCCGGGGAATATCGCTGATGCTGCCGTCCGTGGTAATAACCAGGCCAATGGTGGAGTGTTCCGTAATCACTTTTTTCGTGCCAACTTCCGCAGCCATGTTAAAAGGGATGGGCTCCTCATACCAGGGGGTGCGCACCATACGGGGCTGATCCTCTTCGATATACCCTATGGCGCTGGGGACGATGTAGCCCACACAGTCGATCATACGGACACGGAACGAAGCTGTTTCGTCGATCTGCACATCCACCGCCTGCTCGGGAATAAATTTGGGCTCTGTCGTCATGATGGTCCTGCCGGCAGAGGATTGGGGCAGTTCGTCGATAGCCCTTTCCTTCTGCATGCCGTCCGCAATATGCGGAATAACCACACTGTCCATAAATTTTTTGATGAAGGTGGATTTTCCCGTCCGCACCGGCCCAACGACGCCAATATAAATTTCCCCGTTGGTCCGGTCTTGCATGTCTTTGTACACATTAAAGGCTTCCATATTTCTACCTCTCTACAGCGATGTGGGATTTATCTTCTGCACAGAATAAGCGGACGCGCGTCCGGCAAAACATCTTCGTACAGTTCATTTTGCTCTCGTAAGTCCGAAAGCAGAGCGCGGTGGTTCTTGGCAATATCCCATAAATTTTCTCCTGCCGAAGCATAGTAGACCAGCAGCTGCGGTGTGTGAGGAAAGCCAGGAGCGCTGTCATCCGAGCTGACAGCCGACAAAAAGCGGATGGAGCCACGGTTGTAAAGCAGCGAAGACACCCAGGTCTCCACAGAGATTTCGATGGAGTTTTTATCAGCAATGCGGTATTCCCATAGGTCGGTCAAAAAGACTGTATCGCTTTTTTGCGGCAGCTCTCCCTCCTGTTCCGTAGCAGTCTCGTACTCGAAAGGCCGTTCCATGTAAAGCAACCTTCCCTGGACATTCTGGTAGAGCAGGCAAACCGTAAATTTTACACGGTAAAACAGTTTCCCTTTCTCACAGCGGGACCGCACACTGTCTTGCTCACACCAAAGGTCAACCACCTTCTGGATTTCCTCTACAGAAAGAGTTCCCTTTTTCTTGAGCACCTCAGAGTGAATCTCCTGCACGTCCAAAAGCGGTGTTTCTTCATAACGAAGTTCCAGAGGAGCCCTAATGGAGTACGCATCGTCCAAGTAGGAGATTTGACAAGTCTGGTATAGAAAGGCTGTAAGAAACACTCCCACACGAACGTCTACGCTGGTATATTCCCCCACATCGTCTTCTCGAGGAGAGAGGGAGCTCTCTCCCGCCTCTACCCGCAAGTCACACAAGCAGGTTTCCTGCGCCCCGTCGCACGCTATCACCTGCTCAAAATCCACAGAGGAGGACATGCGTTCCGGATCTCCTCCCTCAGCAGGTTGATAGAGAAAGGAAATCTCCACGCGCCCTGTAACGGCAATTTGCCCTTGGGAAACCTTACACCCTGTGGAACGGCAATGAACTTCCTTGCGCAGGAGGGTCCCAATCGGAGGCTTCCCATTTTTTAGAGGAAGGCGGTCCTCTATATAAAATTGATGGCTCATGGCGTTTACCGCTTGGGTGGCGCTGGCCATCCGCTCTCGCCGTTCCACGCCCTCGCCTTCCATGCCGTAGGTAATCTGGCATTGTTTTTGTACGACGGTGAGAGCACGAAGGCTCAGGGCAACATGAAGATCTACCCGCCGGGCGCTGACGGCACGGCAGGTCATGTGTTCTACGCTGGCTTTTACGTAGGCAACGGATTTTTCCTCCACAGATTTTATGGCAATATTGGCGGTAAACTCCTTTGTAAAATCGCAGCATCGCAAGGTATCTCCCTTGGGATCCAGATACAGGATCCGCACGTCGCAGGTTCCTTCGCAACGAAGCATATCCTCGCTGACGTGGTAGGAAGATAGTTCCGGAGTCACACTGCACTTGAGTATTTTTTGAATATCAGCGCAATAATCCGGCAGAGTATATTCAGTATCCATAGGCACTTCTGAGGCGCCGTCAAACGTAAAATCAAAATACTCATAGGGCTGTGTTTTTCGCTGAGCCTGCATGAGATCCACTCCTTTGCTTTTTCTTACCTCATATCTATGCGCTGACGGATGAAATATGCGAACAAGGCGCCCGCCGGGATTTCCCGACGAGCGCCTTGCTTCACAGGCCCATGAAAATATTTTTTCGTTGCGGCGTTAACCGGCAGGTGCAGCGCTGCAAACCGTCTGCAAGTAGTAATTCCCGTCGTTTACGGTTTGGTTGGCAATCTCTGCTGCATCCAAATCATTGAAATGCCACCATTCAGATGCCAGAGGAGTCAGGCCCGCGTCTGTGCAATACCCTCGCAGCAAAAGAGCGGCCTCGTTCATGGAGCTAGCCGCGGCAACTTCCTGCCAAGCAGTTCTGGACTGAGAACTGACAGGCACGGACAAGCTGGCAGCTGCCGCGCTTAACTCATGCATGGCAGTGGGCATTTCATATTCTGTATACGAGGTTACCCGTGTGTATCCATACTCTCCTGCGACACGATGCTCTGTCTCTCCTACGGAAGCTAAGGATACATCGATGGCATAGCCTTTCTGGTGATTGGAAACGTCTTGGGCAATAAACCACCCAATTGACCAAGGAGAGGTTGTAATACCCTCATAGACTTCCGCATCTTGTTCTGCCAAAGCTTCCAAATTGGAAGCTACCTTTAGCTGCACTTCGTAGGGACGAAATCCCTCATAGATCACTAGGGTGTTGCCTGCACCCAAGGCGGCCTGCTGCGCTGCGCAGATCTTTTTGGCCATCACATACAGCACAGGGACAATATATTCCTCTTCTTCCAGGCGCTCATTGTATCCAAAAGCATCATACAGCTTTTCGCCGGTTATGTTTGGAATGGATTTCCCCCTGGACACAAAAAGGGACGCAGAGGCGTTCGAGCAGTTGTACACAATAGAGGGGATCACGTCCGGCAGGTTGATAAAGCAATACGCGTGGGCCACCCATCCGGTGACAGCCTCTGTTTTCACTTGCCACCACTCCCCCTCTTCCGAAAGGATTTGAAAGGCGGTTCCGGGTGCTATCACCTCCAGAGCGTTTCCCTCTTTTCCAGGCGTCTCTCGCACAGTAAGGTTTACGGAAGCATATCCGGTGGCCCCGCTCACAGGAAGTTCCAAGTTTCCTCCGCTGGCCATGTAGTCCAAAGGTTCAGGCGTGGGACTGGGCGTAGCTGTTGGAGTAGGCGTGGGAACCGGAGTGGGTTCGGGTGTTGGAGAAGCTGGCGCTGCGCTAACCGTGGAAGACGGAGAGGCGGTTTCTGAAACTGCCGGGACAGAGCTGGAAGAACTTTCCTCCCCCAACCAACTACAGCCGGAAAAGCACCCACACACTAAGATCATTGCCATACACATCGACAAAATACGTTTCACTCTGTGATTCCCCTTTTTTAAGAAATAACCAGCCTCGCTACATAGAGGACCAGTAGATGAACGGGATAAAATATATAGAAAAACCAAGTGACAACCTTTGCTTTACTCCCCCTACGGCCGTGGTAAAAGGCTAGAAGGGGAATCGCCAGGAAAATCCCCAGCCGGAACCACTGAAATTCCCATCCCGGTTCCGCAGCTTCCCCGAAGATAGGCACAACGTAAAGCAGCATTCCTATTCCCACAAACCAGAGCATTTGCTTCTTAAAACTGCCATGAAACCATCCGAACCCAACAACCCATAGGACAGCTATGTAATTCCAATCGGCGGTAATGGCAAGCAAACAGCAAGCGCCCAGCGCTAAAAGTTTAAGAACCCCTGGCAAATTCTCGCTTTTGACCGCAGTGAGCGCAGCCAATCCCATGGCCAGTGCCCAGATCACACTGGTCGCCTGCAGAAAACCAAGGCCAAAATATAGGTCATAGGGAAAATGCGAGAGCAAAGCAAAACCTACTAACCGAAGAAAGTACTTCTTTCGATTGGAGGTATAGCGGTACCCTTCTGCAATGAAGTAACACATAATTGGAGCAACCACACGGCCTGGCACACGCAAAAGCCATCCCCAAGTCCACGTCTCGTAGGGAACGAAACCAAGAACCAGATGGTCAAATACCATGGCGGTAATGGCGAGAATTTTTAACTGATTGGATGTCAGGCTCCTAGTTTCCCGTTTACATATTCTGTTTTTCACAGCAACACCACACAATAGGCTCAGAAATTGCCCAAAATAAGGCAAGAGACTTTTTACACTTTTCCAAAACAACGCCGTTTTTTCTCTGTTTCACCAGAAAGCCCGTTGCTTTTATCTAGAAACCAGTATATCACACCCATACGGATTGCGCAACTCGAACAAAAAACGTGAGATAAGCAGCTCTTGCTATTTCTTACTCGGAAGAGCACTCCACCTTCCTTTGGAACTAGAAGCGGGAGCGCGCTGTGCGGGACCTTAAACAGAAAAAGGAAGCCCGAAAACCTATAGGTTCTCGGGCTTTCTTTGGAGCTGGCAATGTGACTCGAACACACGACCTGCTGATTACGAATCAGCTGCTCTACCGACTGAGCTATGCCAGCAAATTCTGGATTTTAAGCACTGCTTTCTTGCCTGGGTAGTTGGCTTGGACCTATACTCCCTTTCAAAAGCAACGACGTAATTATAACAGAAACAGCCGGAGGTTGTCAACCATATTTTCTTAAACACGGTTTTCATCCATGCAGCCTTCTTGAAAAGCCCGGATCTTTCTGCATCAAGAAGGAAGACCCACTTTTTTCTTGGGAGAATCTATGCTATACTATAAAGGAGTAATTGCTTTGACGAAATCGTATGAGGGATGGGAACGAATGAAATACGAATTGAATTTGGGACCATGGAATCAGGTGTTTGCAGTTCCTTGTGTCTTGGTAGATCGCTATATGAAACTAGCCGGAAAAGAACAGCTGCAGGTCATCCTCTGGATGTTCCGTCATGGCGGAGAGGCCGCTTCTCCGGAAGACCTGGCCAAGGCTTTAGGAATCTCTGTAGAGGCCGCTGCGGAAGCTGTGGAGTATTGGGAACAAGCAGGCATTCTTGCAGGGAAACACGAGGCCATTGCTCCGGTTCCGCAGGCGCAAGCACCCTCTCTCCCGACTCCTGCTCCTAAACCGGTTTCCGAACCATCTTATCCTAGAAAACGCATGCTAAGGCCGGATATCTCCCATTTGGCAGCTCGCATGAACGAGTCGGAAGACATTCGCTTTTTGATGCAGGAGGCTGAGGCAACCCTGGGAAAAACCCTCTCCCCTGCCATGAGCGCAACTTTGCTCACCATCTGCGATGATTATGGCTTGCCTGTGGAAGTGACGGTTATGCTGCTACATTACGCCAAGGATGTGGGCAAAACAGGAACCGCCTACATTGACTCCGTTGCGAGAGATTGGGCAGAGAGCAGTATTTTTACATTGGAGGCAGCCGAACAAAAACTTCGTGAGCTCAGCGAAAAAAGACAGGCATGGGCAAAAGTGGAATCTGTGGCTGGCTTGCCGCGACGCTCTCCCACCAAACGAGAGGAAGACGCTGCCTACCGCTGGGTTTATCAATGGAAATTTACGGCAGAGATGCTAAGCGCCGCTTACGAACGCTGCGCCGATAACATCGGGAAGTTCAACGTTAGCTACATCAATAAAATTCTGGAAGGCTGGCACAACCAGGGCGTTCGCAATTTGCAGGATATGGAGCAGGTGGAGGCGCGAAGAAAAGAGGAACGAGAGTCCAATAAGAGTTACGATATTGACGAGCTGGAGAAGATCAGCTTTTTTGATCTTCCGGAGGAGCTGTAAGCTATGGGATATGGTATCAAAATTTACCAGGCGGCCCGCCTAGAAATGGAACAGCGGCGGCGGCAAGCAGAAGCTGCTGCACAGGAGCGCAAAGACGCCTTCTTTTTGGAATGCCCACGTGCCAGAGAAATCCGAGAGGAAATGGCGCAAAATGCTGCGGGCGCCGGAAAAGCCGTTTTAGCAGGAGGGGATGTGCGGCAGGAACTCTCGAAACTGCGAGATCGCGGCGTATCCCTAAAAAAAGAATACCAGGATCTTTTGGAAACACATCATCTTACAGAATCCGATATTACGCCCCAGTATCAATGCCCTCATTGCAGGGATACTGGGTTTGTGGACGGTCGGATGTGCGGCTGTATGAAAACTTTGCTGCGCTCCCTAGCATTTGAGAAATTAAGCATGAGTGTTCCTTTGGAAAGCTGTACCTTTGAGAATTTTTCTCTAGAGTATTATCAAGAGGATGAACGGGCCTACCAGCAGATGCAAAAGGTGTTTCGAGCCTGCAAAAGCTATGGGGAGAAGTTTCGGGCAGATTCTCCCAGCTTGCTTTTCAAAGGCGGAACCGGCTTAGGGAAAACGCACCTCTCTTTGGCCATTGCGGGAAAAGCCATTGAAAAAGGATTTGGCGTCATTTACGGATCTGCCCAAAGTTTCGCTGTCGCTTTAGAAAAAGAGCGATTTGACCGGGACCTCCCGGAAGACGGCACGACGGACGCGCAGCTGGCCGATTGCGACCTTTTGATTTTGGACGACCTGGGAACAGAATTCCCCTCTGCCTATGTAAATGCGGCGCTGTACAATGTTGTGAACACGCGGATGCTCGCTGGAAAGCCAACGATTATCAGTACAAACCTGTCCTTAAAAGAGTTGGAAGACCGTTATAGCGAGCGATTCGCTTCCCGTATTACCGGCTATTACGGCAAGCTAGAGTTTCTCGGCCGAGATGTTCGGGTGCAGCGGCGGTTGCGCCGGGCAAAGTCCAATTCCGTATAAGAAAAACCGCTGCCTTTCATGTTTCCTGACAAGCTGAGAAACATCCCTTTCGAATTCCAAGAAACCGAAATGAAGAGACTGTTGCCAAGGCAACAGTCTCTTTACTTACGGCAGATTTGGCGTAGAAGGATGTTTGGGCTTGTAGTTTCTCGACCCATCTTCCAATTGCTTGACAATCCATTTGGAGAGAGGACCCGAAAGGAAACCAAACAGAAGAAAGGCCAACAGAATCAGCATTCCCGGCAAAAGGGATACCTGATTTTCCTCGTCTGTCACTACAGGAATCTCCCCCTGGCCACCGGATTCGGTTCCACCAGAAGACCCACCACCTTTTTGGTCCTCCTCTGCTGCAACAGGAACCGTTGTCTCTTCCTCTTGCAAGGTCTCTTCTCCGGTATGGGAGGAGGCACCGGCCGGCACAGAAGAGACATCTGATTGAGAAGACTCCGCTTTGGTGCTTTTCGACGATGTGCTGGAACCGGAAGAACCTTTGGAGGAGTTCGAACTGCCTGTGGTTATACTTCCAGCTCCAGTAGTGCTGCTTTTCTCATTTCGGTGTACAGTAACCTGATACACTTGCTTTGTTTCCTTATCCTCTGCGGTTACTGTAATGAGAAATACTGTATCCGAGCCGCCAGCGCCTAGATTCTTGCGATTGACTCGGAAGGTAGCCCCTTTTGCAGGTTCTCCCGTAAACGTCATAGAAGTAACTGTGAAAGGAACATCCATAGTATACTCCAACCGGTCTGGAGAGAACGCAGGCGAAAGGGTCCCGGTTGCGGGAATCAAAGAAAGAAGGCGTGCATCTTGACTTTCCTGGGATTGGTACGTTTCCTTTTCCCTCCTGTATACAGAGATCCGATAAATCTGTTTTGTCTTTCCATCCTTTGCGGTAACAGTGATACGGAACTCCACGGTCTCCCCACCGGAGCCCAGATTTTTCCGATTCACCCAGAATGTGGCCCCTTCCACCGCTTCTGCTGTAAACGTCAGGGAGGTAACCTCATAGGGTACGGACATGGTGTATTCCAATTGCTCCGGAGAAAAAGCGGGTGATAGATCGCCAGTTGCAGGTGTCAAAGACAGCAACCGGGCATCGCTGCTTTCCTCCGGCTGGGATTCCTCCTTTTCTTCCCGGTACACCAGTACGGTGTAGACCTGCTTCGTCTTCCCGTCCTCCGCAGTGACAGTGATACGGAACTCCACATTCTCCCCACCGGAACCCAGATTTTTCCGATTCACCCAGAATGTGGCCCCTTCCGCCGCTTCTGCCGTAAACGTCAGGGAGGTAACCTCATAGGGCACAGACATGGTGTACTCCAATTGTTCCGGAGAAAAGGCGGGCGATAGATCGCCAGTTGCAGGTGTCAAAGACAGCAGCCGGGCGTCGCTGCTTTCCTCCGGCTGGGATTCCTCCTTTTCTTCCCGGTACACCAGTACGGTGTAGACCTGCTTCGTCTTCTCATCCTCCGCAGTAACAGTGATACGGAACTCCACGGTCTCTCCACCGGAGCCCAGATTCTTCCGATTCACCCAGAAAGTGGCTCCTTCCGCCGCTTCTGCTGTAAACGTCAGGGAGGTAACCTCATAAGGTACGGACATGGTGTATTCCAATTGCTCCGGAGTAAAAGCGGGTGATAGATTTCCCGTTTCCGGAGTCAGAGACAGCAGCCGGGCGTCGCTGCTTTCCTCTGGCTGGGATTCCTCCTTTTCTTCCCGATACACCAGCACGGTGTAGACCTGCTTCGTCTTCCCGTCCTCCGCAGTAACAGTGATACGGAACTCCACAGTCTCCCCACCGGAGCCTAAGTTCTTTCGATTCACCCAAAAGCTTGCTCCTTCCGCCGCTTCTGCTGTAAACGTCAGGGAGGTAACTTCATAAGGTACGGACATGGTGTATTCCAATTGTTCCGGAGAAAAAGCAGGCGACAAGACACCATTCTCCGGAATCAGAGACAAAAGTCTGGCATCCCCACTGGGAGGCGGTAAAAGCGCAATACTCCATTCCCGCTCTACATCGCAGGGCAAAGGGGAGGGCTGTGGATCTACTGCTTCAAATAATCGCGCGTATAAAGAGATAGGTCCGGAGGCCTCTTCGCGGACGCGAAACTGATAGGACAGCGCCGTTTCTGCATTCTCCAGAAAAGTAACGCCGTCATGAGCTGTATAAACGCTTTGTACAGCCGCGTCTGTCACCCGTGTCGTGGTTGTACCTGCAGCCACCTGGTCGCCCAGCTGAGGGCGTATATACTCTAAAACCGTTGGATCAAACTGCACTTCTGTACGGAAAGCGGCAACGGGACCCAACGTCCCATCGTAGGTGAAATCCACTTCCAGCGTGTCGCCCTGTCCAACCTCCGTTTCTGTCACTTCTACGGAAAAGCCGGCGCCTTGCGCGGAAAAACCTCCAAAAAGAAATAGTACAACCCCAAACACCAGGCATGCGGTCACTTTCCAAACTTTCATGGCACCACCTTCTTATTCCGTTGAGGCACCTGTTTTCTGTGTGTACAGCTTCTATAGATAAGAAAAGTATAGCATAGAATTTTCCACAAATAAAGAAAAAATTTCATTTTATGCACGAAGCCTTTCCATCTTTCGAAAAATAAAGGGACGAACTTCTGGTAGAGGTTGACATCCTGAGCTGGTTCGTTTACCATTAACAAGATAGATTTCTTGCAGAAAAGAGGACGGTCATGGGCGACGACAGCAGTATTTTGGAGCTCTCCTTTCAAATGGGCGAGACACTTTTGCGCAATGGCGCGGAAATCTCTCGCGTCCAGGAAACCATGGAACGGGTTGCCCGCGCTTACCACGCAGAAAAATTCAACGTCTATGTGCTGACGAATGCCATTTTTGCCATCGGACGTGAGCAAGACGGAGAACATTCCGCAGAGCTCAAGCACATTCCGGGAACCACGACGCATTTGGGACGAATCAGCGCCGTAAACCAGCTGTCCCGAGAAATTGAAGAAGGCAAGCACTCCGTGGAAGAGGCTCGCCAAATTCTTCGAGAGATTCAAAAGATTCCCTATTCCTCGCTTCCCTTAGCTACCCTTGCTTGTGGAGTGGGGAGCGCCTGCTTCAGCTATTTGTTTGGCGGGGATGGGCTTGATGCATTGACAGCATTTCTTTGCGGGCTCGTACTGGAATTGTATTTGCATTGGGCTGACACATGCAAAATGACAAAATTTCTCACCAATCTCTCCGCAAGTGCCTTGGTTACGCTCTGCGGAGCAGGCCTATTCGGCTTGGGAATTGGCCATCATATGGACATGATTATCATCGGTTCTATTATCCGATTGGTTCCCGGCGTTGCTTTGACTACGTCCATACGAGACTTTTTTCACAGTGATTATTTAAGCGGCACAATCCGCATGTTCGACGCTCTGCTGGTAGGAGGCTGTATCGCAATCGGCGTAGGCGTAGTAGTCAAAGGGATATCGCTGCTGACAGGAGGGAGCCTGCTGTGATAGATCTTACAACATTGCTTCACTGGGGGTTTCAGACAATCGTGGCCTTCGTGTCCACCATCGCTTTTGCTATCATTTTCCATACGCCAAAAAAAGAATACCTTTTCTGCGGCATAACGGGCGGCGTAGGCTGGCTTGTGTATCTCATTTGTGTGGGCATGGGCTGGGGCGTTGTAGCAGGTTCTTTTTTAGCCACAGTAGCGCTTGCTTGGTTTTCCCGCATTTTCGCCTTTCGCAGAAAAGCTCCTGTTACGGTTTTTCTCATTACGGGAATTTTTCCTTTGGTTCCTGGCGCCGGTATCTATTACACCGGATATCATCTGTTTATGAGCGATAATTTCCTTGCCCTGGACAAGGGGTTGGAAACCGTAAAGATTGCGATCGCTATTGCCCTGGGAATCGGCATTGTTCTTTCCCTTCCCTCTATCCTCTTTACCTTCCGGCGTCCCCGGCGCCTTCCTTGAAAGGAGCTGACCCTTATGCCACTGCGCAACGTGACCATTTTGAAAAATGACGCAGGCCAACGTGTGGACAAATTTCTCACCAAAACCTTTCCCAACCTGCCCCAAGCTATGCTGTATAAATGTATTCGAAAAAAGGATATTAAAATAAACGGAAAGCGTTGTGAGATATCCACGCGGCTGTGTGAGGGAGATGTGGTCTCCTTATACATGAAAGAAGAGTTTTTCCAAAAGGAAGAGCGGGAGGAAGATTTTCTTAAGGCGCCTTTGAAATTGCATGTACTCTATGAGGATGAAAACATCCTGCTTTTGGACAAAAAACCGGGGCTGATTGTGCATCCAGACGAAAACTATCACTTTGATTCTCTCATCGCCCGGATACAACACTATCTATATGAAAAGGGCGAGTACAATCCCCGGGAGGAAAATGCTTTTGCCCCTGCCTTGGTAAACCGTATCGATCGGAATACGGGAGGCATTGTTATGGCAGCCAAAAACGCGGAGGCTCTGCGCATTCTCAATGAAAAAGTAAAAAATCGTGAGATGCACAAGTACTACTTGTGCGTGGTTTGCGGCCATATTCCCCAAAAGGAAGGGCTTCTCACCGGATATCTAGAAAAAAACGAGGCCAAAAACCGGGTGTATATTTCCCACAAGCCAAAACCCGGCGCCAAAAGCATCCGAACCCGTTACCGCGTGCTGGAAGAGCGGCAGAACTTTTCTCTGCTTGAAGTGGAACTTCTCACAGGGCGCACCCATCAAATTCGCGCGCATTTTGCCTCCATTGGTCATCCTTTAGCAGGCGACGGAAAATACGGAACCAATGCAGTCAATAAAAAAACGTGGTTTCCTTACCAGGCGTTGTATTCCTACAAATTGATCTTTGATTTTCAAACGGACGCAGGCATTCTCTCCTATTTACACGGCAGAGAGTTTACGGTACCGGATGTGTGGTTTCTAGAGGAATTTTGGCAGATGCCTTGCGGGAAGGAAAAGGTTTCGTTATAATGAAAAAAGTGCACAAGAATAACTCGCCCCTTGCAGCGGCGGGATCTGGGAGGAACTCCATGCGCGTCATACACCTGATTGGCGGCGGCGACACCGGCGGCGCTAAAACCCACGTACTCAATTTGCTGAAAGAACTGAATCAATCCATTGACGCCCAGCTTTTCTGTTTCCGCCGGGGAGAATTCTCCGAAGACGCAGAAAAGATGGGGATTCCCATCCAGGTGATTGAGTCGGGGAATCCGTTTGTGGGCCTTCGAGAGCTGAAGCGGCTTCTGGCGGGACAGAAGGTGGATATTATCCACTGCCACGGCGCCCGAGGTAATTTGATGGGAAATTTGATAAAAAAATATCTGCAAGCGCCCGTGGTAACCACCGTGCACAGCGACTACCGGTTGGACTATTTGGGACGCCCAGTGGCCATGCTCTCCTATGGGGCTACCAATATGGTTGCGCTGCGGCGGGTAAACTTTTATATCGGCGTGTCCGATCCCATGACGGATATTTTGATTGATCGTGGTTTTCCCGCAGACCGTATCTACACCATTTATAACGGCATAGACTTTAAAACGCCCCTGCATCCTGTTTCAAAAGAGGAATTTCTTCGCAGTGTGGGCATGGAGTGGGAAGAAGGAGACGTGATTGCAGGCATCGCCGTGCGTCTCTCCCCTGTAAAAGATGTGCCGACCCTGCTTCGCGCGATGAAGATAGCGTCAGAGCAAAATTCCAGGCTGAAACTTCTCATTGCAGGTGACGGCGAAGACCGGCAAAAATTGGAGACCATGGTGCGAAACTTGGGGTTGGAAAAGAAAGTTTGCTTTGCAGGCTGGCTTTCGGATGTGAACTCTTTCTACCACGCCATCGACATCAATCTTTTGACCTCTATTTCGGAAACTTTCCCCTATTCCTTAACAGAGGGGACTCGCATGCACAAAGCGACTATTGCCTCCCATGTAGGGGGAGTGCCGGTCCTTATTGACGACGGCATCAACGGATTGATTTTTGAACCCGGTGATGAAAAACAACTGGCAAAACATCTGGTGACATTAGCTGGAGATCCGGTCTTGCGGGAAACCTTTGGCGAGCGCATCTATGAGAAAGCCTCTCGGGAATTTTCCATCGACCGCATGGTGGAGCATCAGTTGGAAATCTATGGAAGCATTCTGAAACGGGATACCCGCCAGAAAAGCCGAAAACGGGATGGAGTCATCATCTGTGGGGCATATGGCCATGGAAACGCAGGAGACGATGCTATTTTAAAGTCCATTATTCACTCCGTAAAGGAATTGGACGACGCCATGCCCATTACCGTACTTGCCAAAAACACGGAAAGCGTCAAGAAACGGTATCGTGTCAATTCTTCTTACACCCTCAATTTTCCCAAGATGATTTCCGCCATGCGTAAGTCTGTGTTGTATATCAATGGGGGTGGAACATTAATTCAGAACGTTACAAGCCAACGGAGTCTCTGGTATTATTTATTTACCCTGTGGCTGGCAAAAGCCTTGGGAAATAAAGTGGATATGTATGGCTGCGGCATTGGCCCGGTGCACGGAAAAAGAAACATCCGGCTTGTGAAAAAAGTGTTGGATGGCTCTGTGGATACCATCACGTTACGGGAAGAAGATTCCATGGAAGAACTGCGCACATTTGGTGTAAACCGGCCGGAGATCAGTCTCTGTTCCGATCCAGCGCTGGTCCTCTCCCCTGCCCCGGAAGAGGATGTACAAGTGTATATGAAAAAACACGGCTTCTCGTCGGACGAACGGTATATTTGTTTCATGCTGCGGCACTGGTTTGATTTTCAGGAAAAGGCTCCCGCTCTGGCTGCCTGCGCAGAGGAAGCCTGGAAACGGTATGGTTTAAAGCCAGTTTTCCTTTCTCTGAATGTTTTCCATGATACGAACGCAGCTCAACAGGTGGTCCGCACCATGCAGGCACCCTATCTCATTGTGGATGATTGGACAGAGCCGGAAATGCTCATCGGTCTCTTGAGTCACATGGATGTGGTAATCTCCATGCGGCTTCACGGGCTGATCTTCTCTTCTCTGAGCGGCGTGCCTCTCGTGGGAGTGGGCTACGATCCCAAGATCGCCTCTTTTTTGAAATATCTAGGGGAGGGAACTTGCATTGAACTAAAGGATGTAAACCAAGAGAATCTCTCGCAGGCCTTGAAAAAGGCTGTGGAAAGTTTACCTCGCCGAGAAGAATTGCAAAAAAAGGCACAGCGTCTGAAAGATGTAGAAAGAGAAAACATCCGCGCCGTAGCCCGTTTGCTTGATGTAGAATGATAAAACATGGATGGGAGACTTCCACTCTTATTCCATAAAAAAGACTGCTGTTTTTGCAGCAGTCTTTTTTCGTAACCGTCACCTGTCCCAACGCCTAGTAAAAGGAAAAAGGAAGTAGGAAAATACTCTCATACAATCTCATGAGAGTGGCAGGGACTCTCATGAGAG
>CAJFEW010000010.1 GCA_904374805.1 uncultured Neglectibacter sp. | reverse complement strand
TGGCTACATGTGCGGCCTGGCCTATGTGGTCTCCTTCATCGTGTACCAGATCGGCTCCCTGTTTGTGGGCGGCGGCTTCGGCGTTGGCACGGTGATCGCCATCCTGGCTGTGATTGCCATCGTTTACCTGTTGGCGCGTAAGAACCCCTACGATGGAGAGCATCTGAACTCTGTCAGTGCCGTACGCGCCAGGTAACCCCGGCAAGACAAGCCGCCCTCTTGCCTGCGGCAAGGGCGGAGGGGTTGCACCCCAGGCAAGCCGCCCTCTTGCCTGCGGCAAGGGCGGAGGGGTTGCACCCCGGGCAAGCCGCCCTCTTGCGTACCGCAAGGGCGGAGGGGTTGCACCCCAGGCAAGCCGCCCTCTTGCGTACCGCAAGGGCGGAGGGGTTGCACCCCAGGCAAGCCGCCCTCTTGCCTGCGGCAAGGGCGGAGGGGTTGCACCCCAGGCAAGCCGCCTTCTTGCCTGCGGCAAGGGCGGAAGACCCAAGACGAAAACGCGGGGAAAATACGCGAACGCGAGGGAGTTGTTCCCACAGCCCGAGCGTCAGCGAGCGGCCCCAAGCGCGAAACGAAATTCTTTGCCAAGCTTTCTTATAAGAAAGCGGAGAAAGGTGGTGCGAGGATGATTCCAACCCTTGTAATTGGACTTCTTGTGGCTGTAATTTTCTTTGCCATTGTGGGAAAGGGAATTTACAACCGCAAACATCAGAAAGGCGGCTGCAGCTGCGGTGGAAACTGCGGGGCCTGCGGAGGCTGCGGCGTGCAGGTGACCAAGTCCCAGCCCTGACCTTTGCCAGTGTGTGCAAGAGGACCCAAACTTTTTCATTCTCTCTCTAGATAGATTTTTTACGGGCAAGAGCGCCGGTCAACCGACCGGCGCTCTTGCTTTCTGTGTAAAGACGGGAAAGGGGTAGGCGAGGGGACAAAGACGAAAGGGCAAAAGCGCATCCAAGGGGGCTGCTCGTCTTCTGCCAGGTGCTGCCGGCGGAGACAGAGGACAGCGGGCGCCTAGAAAATAAGAGGACTGTTGCTTGCTACAACAGTCCTCTTGCGGTTTGTTGAAAGATAGGTTAGGCGCGGTGCGCCGGTCTCTTCTCTAAGCCAGAGAAACCACCCGCTGCTCCCGGGCGGATTCGTACACCCCCAGCAGCAGCTGGGCCGTGTCGGCAATGCCGGGAATGTCGTTGGGGAAGGGCTTGCCCTCTCGCAGGCAGGTGTAAAAGTCCCCAATGCACAGGCTGTGGCTGGCGCCCCAGTAGGCCTTGCCCCCAGCAGGGGCCTTGGGCTGGGCCAAGCTGAAGTGCTCCTTGGTGCCGTCCTTCCAGGAGAGGGTGACCTCCTGCTCTTCCATGCGCAGGGTAGCGTTCTCACACACCAGCTCCACCAGCACGGGGGAGTCGGCACAGTGAGCGGTGGTGGCATAGAAGAGGGCGTGGGCGTCTCCAAAGGTGATATAGGCCTCCAAGGTGTCTTCCACTTCAATGACGCCCTTCAGGTGATGGTTGCCCATGCTGGCCTCCACCTGGCCGGCACGGCCCAGGAACTGGACCAGCAGGTCCAAGGTGTGAATGGATTGGTTGATGAGCACGCCGCCCCCTTCAGTTTCCAGGCTGCCCCGCCAGCCGCTCTCTGTGTAATAGGGGGCCTCCCGGTGCCAAGTGACAAAGGCCCGAGCGCCCAGCACCTTGCCCGCCTCTCCGGAGGCCAACACCTCTTGGAGCAGATGGACGCTGGCATTATATCGGTTTTGAAAGCAGACTCCCACCCGCACCGGGGCTTGTTCCAGAGCCTGGAACTGGGTCCACTGTTCCCGGTTCATTACGGGAGGCTTTTCTGTGAACACGTGGATGCCCCGGCTGGCAGCCAACTGCGCCATGGGCGTGTGGAGATAGTGGGGGGTGCAGATGTGCAGGCAGTCCAGCGTTTCTCCCTCCAGCATCTCCTCCAAGGATGCATAGGGTTTGGCGCCAAACGTCTTCCCAAAGGCCTGTGCCCGCTCCGGACGGATGTCGGCACAGGTCACAAGTTCCACGCCAGGCAGCTCTTGCAGCACCGCTCCGTGCACCTGGGCGATGCCGCCGCAGCCCACCAGGCCTACGCGAAAGGTCTTCATGTTACAGGGCCTCCTTTGCCTGGGGGATGGTTTCCAGAATGGTATGTAAAGCGTCCAGAGCCAGCTTCCAGGCGGCCTTGCCGTCCAAAGCGGAGCCCCGCTTCTGGGGATCTTGCTCCAGGGCAGCCAAGCCTGCGAAGTCGGTGAGATGGGGTTCCAAGGACAAGAAACCCTTCCAGCCCCCGCCGATCAGATCAGCGAGGATCTCTCCCACATGGCCGTCCCCCTGGCCGGCGGGCACCACAGTGCCCGTACCCCACTGGGCGTCCTTCACATGGACGTAGGTCACGTAGGGTTTCAGCAGCTCATAGGCGGGCAGGGTCTCCTGGCCCACCTGGACAAAGTTGGCAAAGTCGAACACGGCCTGGAAATGAGGGCCGTAGAAGGCATCCATCAGTTCTTTGCAGCGAGAGGCGTTGTCCCCGTAGATGTCTTTCTCGTTCTCGTGGAGCAGCACGCTGTCCCAAGCTTTGGCCTCTTCCACCATGCGGCCCAGCCGGTCCAGCACTTCCTCCCGGAAGTCCGCCGGGTTTTGATCCTGGGGAATATAAAAGCTGAACATGCGCACGTAAGGCGCCCCCAATTCCTTCTGGATCTCCAAGGTGCGTTTCAGCTTGTCCAGGTGGGGGGCAAAGTCTTCCTGAATGCCGATCTTTCCAAGGGGAGAGCCGATGGAGGAGACGGAAATCCCCGCTGCCTCCAACTTGGCTTTTACCTCTCTCACTTTTTCGGGGGTGAAGTCCGAGACGTTTACGCCGTCGGCAGCCCGCAGCTCCAGATGGGTAACGCCCCACTCCTGGAGGGCGGCCAGCTGTAGATCCAACTCCGGGGCGATCTCATCGGAGAACCCGGAGAGAATGATGTGTTCCATGGTTTTTCCTCCTCAATAGGTGCCTTCCGTGGAGAAGGTGATGTCGCGGGTCTCCTTTTTGCGGGAGGTCTCCCGGCGCTTGTTCAGTTCGGCGAGGAACAGGTCTTCGTCAAAGGGAATGTCCACCGGGCGGCCCAGCCAGCTGGAGAGGTGCATGGCGTTGGAGAGGGTCAGGCCCCGGATGCCCTCCCGGCCGTCGGCCACCAACGGCGTGCCGTGGAGAATGTTCCCGGCAAAGGCGTTCAAAATACCCACATGCTGCAGGTTCTCCCCGTCGGTTTCCACCTGGATTTCCTGGCAGGGGGGCTTGGCGAAGCCTTCCTGGGCGGTGCGGCAGAACTCCCGCTCATCCTCTTCCAGTTTCCAGAAGGTGAGCCGGTCGTTTTCACACACCAGCTTGCCCAGGGTGCCGGTGACCTCAAACCGGTTGGTGCCGGGGGCGTCCCCGGTGGTGGTGACAAACACGCCGGTGGCCCCGTTTTCAAATTGCAGGTAGGCGGTCACATCGTCCTCCACCTCGATGTCGTGCCACTTGCCCTCCTGGCAGAAGGCCTGCACTGTTTTGGGAAGGCCGCAGATCCACTGGAGCAGGTCCAGCTGATGGGGGCACTGGTTGAGCAGCACGCCGCCGCCCTCTCCGGCCCAGGTGGCCCGCCAGTCCCCGGAATCGTAGTAGATCTGGGTGCGGTACCAGTCGGTGATAATCCAGTTGACGCGCTTCAATTCCCCCAGCTCTCCGTTTTGCACCATCTCGTGCATTTTCCGGTAGACGCAGTTGGTGCGCTGGTTGAACATCATGGCGAAGACCTTGCCGCTTTTGTCGGCGGCTTCGTTCATCTCCCGCACAGCCTTGGTGTACACGCCTGCAGGCTTTTCGCACACCACGTGGAGCCCGGCGGCAAAAGCCTCTTTCGCCAGGACAGGGTGTTGGTAGTGGGGCACGGCGATGAGCACGGCGTCGCACAGGCCGCTTTGAATCAGCTGGCTGCCCTCTTCAAAAATCTGTACGGTTTCCGGGACAGTGTCCTTTGCCCAAAGGCGGCGGGCTTCCTTCCGGTCGGCCACAGCGGCCAGGGTGATTTCCGGGCATTTGCCCGCCAGAATGTTCTGCACATGGGTGGTGCCCATATTGCCCACGCCAATGATGCCAAGTTTTATCTGTTCCATAAAAAGGACTCCTTTCTTTTTTAAGGTCGCAGGTTTCTTGAAAGAAACCCGCCTAAAGAACTTTTATGCGCCTCCGCACCTGCGGCACTGCACCGCGCGCTTCCCACACCCCGGGCGCCGCCGAAGGCGAGTAAAAGTTTCGTCCACCTTTTCAAAGGTGGCGGGGTTTGGGGCAGCGCCCCAAGGTCTAAAGCCCGCGTAAGCTGGGGAGAGAAAGCAGCGACAGTGGCGCACGCTGCGAAGCAGATAGCCGCGGGAGCGGACGGCTCTCCCCGCAAGCTGGCTGCAATTCGTCCGGCCCCTTGTTCACGGGCTGGGCCGGTTTAAGGTCGAAACTTTTTATGCGCTTCGCGGTGTTAACTGTCCCATGGCAGTCTCACCGGGGTTTCCCCCACGGGGAAATACCCCACAAAGGCCACCAGGGCGATCACCACGCACACGCACACTGCGCTCAACACCAGCCCGGGCCAAAACTTGCCCAGCCGCTTGTCCATGTCATGGAAGAATTTAGCGTCCAGCCCAAACTGAACGAAAATGGCGATCAGCCGCAGGGGATGCATCCAAAAGGACAGCGTCACGCAGGAGACCATGTATTGCAGCAAAATGAACAGCAGGCAGTCCAAGGTCACGTCCAGGGACAGGGACCACTTTTTCTGGGGCCGGGCAAACGCCTCCTGGTGGGGCGCTGGGGGCTGCTGATTTTCCGGGTTGTTGCTCATGGGGCTGTTCCTTTCTCCGCTCTTGGGGCGGCAAGGTGCTTGAGGGACGGGAAAGACGCTGCGCTGTTTCCCGGGATTTCCTTTTTACAACGCTTTGCGTTGCTTTTTCAGGCCGCGCCTTTTTGAAAAAAGGCGCCCGAAAAACTTTTACCCGGCTTCGGGCCTTTGGCCCTGCGCCGCGCGGTCTTTCCGCCCTTGCGGAACGCAAGAAGGCGGCTTGTCCCGTCCGGCCACGGATTTATTTATACCCCAGGCTGCTCAGGTAGTTGTAGCTCTTTTCCAGGCAGGTGAAGGGGCTCTCCTGGCACACGTCCTGCTCCACCAGAAGGTACTTGGTCTTGCCGCACTTCTCCAAGGTCTGGAGGATTTTCTCCCAGGGCAGGTTCCCTTCCCCTACCGGGGCCATAATGGGATCCCAGCCCTTGACCGCCATGTCTTTCAGATGGACGCAGGGAATCCGGTCGGACAGTTTTTCAATCCAGCTGCACACGTCGGCGCCGCCCATCTGCACCCAGTAGGTGTCCAGGGTGAAGCCCAGCTCATCGGGGGCGAAGCTCTCCAGCAAAGTGTCTATCACCAGCTTGCCGCCAAACTTCTGAAACTCAATGTTGTGGTTGTGGTACATGAGCAACTTGCCTGCCGCGGCAATCTTCTTGGCGGGCTCTTTATAGTCCTGGGCAAAGTGCTCCAGCCACTCCGGGGTGCAGTACTTTTTCGGCATCATGCCGATGCCGATGTAATCGCAGCCCATGATCTCATGCTCTTGGATGACCGCCTCTGTGTCGTTTAAGATCCGGTCCGGGTTCCAGTGGGTGAGCACAATTTTCAGGCCATGCTTGTCGCACAGCTCCCGGATCTGGGGAGCGGGAATAGGACCTACAGCGGATATTTGTACGGTTTTGTAACCCATTTGGGCCACCAGGCCCAGAGAGTAATCCAAGTCTTTGGGGGTTTGCGTATAGTCACGCAGAGTGAAAAGCTGCGCTCCCAAGTGCATCATAGGACATTCCTCCTAAAATTTGCCCATATAGGCGTTTTTTTCAGTATACCATGTTCTCCCAAAAATGCCAGAGGAAAATGAAGAAAAGTTTTCCCCATGGGGAAAACTCCCTTTTGCAAGGGAGAATCCGGCCATGGTACAATAGACCTGTAAAAAAGAGAGGAGGCGGTTTTATGCAGGGAACGGAGTGGATTTTTACGCGAAGGAGTGTGCGTCAATTTTCCCAACGGCCTGTGGAAGAGGAGAAGCTCCATCTGCTTCTTGAGGCAGCTATGAGCGGTCCCAGTTGTACCAATGCCCGAGATTGGGCCTTTGTGGTGGTGACGGACCCGCAGTTGCTCCAAAAGATGGCGGATGCCAACGGTGCGCCTGCCAAGCCTTTGGAGAAAGCGGCGGCAGGGATTCTTGTGTGCGGGGATCTGGAGCGCGCGTTTCCTCCTGCCAAGGACTATTGGGTGATCGATGGGGCCATTGCGGCCCAGAACCTGTGCCTTTGCGCCCAGGCCTTAGGTCTGGGAGCGGTTTGGCTGGGCACCTGGCCCCAGATGGACCGGGTAGAACGCCAGAGGGAGCTGTTGGGTTTGCCAGACTCGGTAGTGCCGCATTCTATTATTGCGCTGGGCTATCCGGTGGAGGACATTGCCCGGCCTCGGGAAAGCCGCTACGAGGAAAACCGAGTCCATTGGAACGGGTGGTAAAAGGAATCCAAGAAAAAAGCTGTCCCACAGGGAACAGGCCCCCCTTACAGGGGAGAGCCGCTTTCTGTGGGACAGCTTTTCTGTAGGGCGCAGAGGAAAGAATCACTCCTGCACGTTGATGATGACCTTCATGGTGGTCTCCCGGTTTTCGTCGATGTACTGGTAGGCCTTCAGGTACTCCCGGAAGGCAAAGTGTTTGGAGATCAGGGGCTTCAGCTGCACCTTGCCCTGGTTCACCAGGTCGATGGCGGTGAGGTAGTCCTCGTTCCGGTACATCATGGAGGTGTTCAGGTCCAGTTCGTGGTCGTTGAGCACCGCCAGGTCAATATCTCCCCGGGTGGCGAACACGGCCACCAGGATAATGGTGCTGCCCTTGCGGGCGTTGGCAATGGCCTGGCCCATGGTGATGTTGTTGCCGGCGCAGTCGTAGATCACATCGGCCTTGTCCGGGCCAAAGCACTGGACAAACTCCTGGGCGAAGTCCTTCTCCCGGGTGTTGACGCACACGTCGGCGCCGCACTCTTTGGCCTTTTCCAGGCGGATGTCGGACACGTCCGTGACCATCACCTTCCGGGCCCCCAGGCCCTTGGCCACCTGGGCCACCAAAATGCCGATGGGCCCCGCGCCCAGCACGCAGATGTCCTTGCCGGTTACGTCCCCGGCCTGGCGCACTGCGTGTACGGCCACCGCCAAAGGCTCGATCATGGCGCCCTCGTCAAAGCTCATGGAGTCCGGCACCATCACCTTCAGCTCCTCGCACAGGTTGTACTTGCCGTGGCGGCAGGGCCAGCACTTGCCGCACACCACCTGGGGCTGAATGGTCACCTTCTGGCCCAAAGCGAACCCGGTGACGCCCTCGCCCAAGGCTGCGATCTCGCCGGAGACCTCGTGCCCCTGGGTGATGGGGTACTTGGTGAACGGGTGTTCCCCGTGGTACACGTGGATGTCGGAGCCGCACACGCCGATCTTCTGGATTTTCACCAGCACTTCTCCGGGCTGAGGCTGGGGGGTGGACACTTCCCGGAATTCGATGACGCCGGGGGCGGTCATAACTTGCTGTAACATACGGTAGGGCCTCCTTGCAGTTTTATTAAGATAGGTTTAGTGTAGCATACGCTGTGCAAATTGAAAAGTGGTCCGGCCTCTTTTTTTGAAGAAAGGGTTTGTCCAGGAGAAATTGAAAAAATCCAAAGAAAGATTAAAATTGTTAATTAGATTTCTTAATTTTTTTAATTAAAAGATTGACAATTGTGAAAGTGAAGCTTATAATGAAGGCAAGTTTACAGGAGAGGATGGTGGCCATGGAACAAGAGAGATACCACGCCCCGGCCCAGTGCCCGGTGTGCGGGGAGAATATGGTGGTGACCAAGCTGCGGTGTGCCCGCTGCGGCACGGAGCTTTCCGGGGAGTTTGCCCCCTGCCGGTTCTGCCGGCTGGAGGAAAAGCACCTGCGGTTTGTGGAGACGTTCCTCCGGTGCCGGGGGTCCATCAAAGAGGTGGAGCGCGCCCTGGGAGTCAGCTATCCCACGGTGAAGAATATGTTGGACGCTGCACTGACAGCCTTGGGGCTGGACGAAAAGCCGGAGCTGCGGGCCCTACGGGAAAAAGAGGAACGGGCCCAGGTGCTCCAGCGGCTCTCCCAGGGCGAGATCGACGTGGATACCGCCATTGCGGCGCTGAATCAGCTGAAGGGAGGCAAAGGATATGAGTGAGGAAAAACGCAGAATCTTGGAAATGGTCCAAGAGGGGAAGATCACCCAGGAGGACGCTGCCCGCTTGCTGGAGGCCTTGGGGGAGGAGGACGCCGTGGGTTCTGAAGCTGTCCCAGGGGATCCTTCCGACCGGGAGACGGTTCCAGAGGAGGGCGGCTCGTGGGCCAAAGAGCACGAGGGCGATGAGGACTGCCAGGGCCCCAGCCAGCGGGTGGAGATCCATCTGAAGGGGGAAGGGGCCAAGCCCTTTTTCCAGGAGATTTCCAACGCCCTGGAGCAGGCTGGCCCAGCCTTGGAACAGCTGGGGGGCCGGGTGGGCCAGGTGGTGGAGGACTTTCTGGGGGAACGGCCCGTCTCCTCTGGGAGTATACTGCCGTTGCCCAAGGAGGGGAACGCCTATGAGGAGCCCCCCATTGGCAGGCCGGTCAGCCGGCTCAAAGTGGAATGGGTCCGCGGGCCTGTGGAGATACGCCCTTGGGAGGGGGACACCGTCCGCGTGGCAGAGTACGCTTCCCGCCCCCTGAAGCCCCGGGAGCGCATGCGGCTGCGAGAGGAAAACGGGCGGCTTTCCATCGATTGGAGCGCCGGTTCGGTGTTTTTAGGGGGCCTGGGGCTGCAAAAACACCTGGTGGTGGAGCTGCCTCGGGACGCCCACTTGGAAAAGGTGAAGGTGGAATCCGTTTCCGGCGGCGTCTATCTCACCGGGTTTCAGGCAGACAAGGTGCGGGGCGAGACAGCTTCCGGCCCGCTCACCTGTTACGGTGTCCGGGGAGAGGATTTTTCCGTGGAGACAGTTTCCGGCTCTATCGAGCTGGAGGAAGTGGCGGCCCGGCAGCTGTGCGGAGAAACTGTCTCCGGCGCTCTCACCGTTCGGGGCGAAGGGGAGCAGGTAAGGCTGCACACCGTTTCAGGGGCCGTGTCCCTGCAGGTGAGGCAATATCCCCAGAGCGTGCGGGTGGAAACGGTGTCTGGAAAGATCGGCCTGGCCCTTCCCTGGACGGGTCCCGGGTTCGCCGTAGACTACGAGAGTGTCTCCGGAGGGTTTTCCAGCCAGTTTCCCTTGGCCGGGGAGCTGGGCAAACGCCACGGCCGGGCCTCCTATGGGGAAGGCGGGGCGAAGCTCCGGTTGGAGACGGTCAGCGGCCGCATGGAGCTGCAGGCTTTGGCACCCAGCGCAGAACAGGAAGAGAGCGGCACGTAACCCACAAAATCCAGAAGAAGGGGGCGTTTTCCCTGGAATGGCTGGGCAGGGAGAGCAGATGGCTTCCCTGCCCAGCTTGTGACCGGTGTGCTGTCCCTTGGAACCTTCCCCCGTTTGTTCCGGAGAATCTGTTTCCAAGCAAGGGGCAGTATAGAATCCTCTGCTGCGAGGGAGGATTGTCCCGTGACCATTCTGGCGCCCACGGAGGGGTGACAAAGAGGGCACCTGCCACTGCGAAAGCCCGTATTTCCTAAAAAAATCGGCAATTTTCCCGCTACACTTTTCTCGAAAAAAGTGGTATACTATATGTCAAGAGAAGAAAAGAGTGTGCAAGGCGCAGGGCGGAAATCCCGGCCCGTTTGCCGGGAGAAAAGCCCGCCGTCCTAGGGACAAGGAGGTACGGTCTAGATGTTTCAGGAAGGAGACTTAGTGGTGTATGGCAGCAGCGGCGTGTGCCGGGTGGTGCAGATTGGGGCCTTGGAAAGCCGGGCGGCGGACCCCAACCGGCAGTATTACACGTTGCAGCCGTTGTTTGAGTCGGAGCGGATTTACACCCCAGTGGACAGCGGCGTGTTTATGCGGCCTGCCATGACCAAGGAAGAGGCCCAAAATTTGATCCGTCAGATCCCGGAGATCGACGGGGATGTGTGCACCGAACGAAACCCGGCCAATTTGCGGATTCACTACGAGGCTTCCCTCCAATCTCACGAGTGCCGGGAGCTGATCCGCATGATCAAGGGCATCCGCCGCAAAACCCGAGAGACGGAGAAGAAGGGCCGGAAAATGGGCCAGGTAGACCAGCGCTACCGGAAAAAGGCCGAGGGCCTGCTCCACGGGGAGCTGGCCATTGCCCTGGGAATTCCCCGGGAGGAAGTGGAGGACTATATCCACAGTGCGCTGGAGGAGGCCGCAGGCTGATAGACAGGGAGAAGGGGGTGCCGCAGGCGCCCCCTTTTTGCGGGGAATGGCCCTTTGCCTGCAGTAGCGAGAGAGCACGCACGCTTTAGGGTGCGCCGGAATGGTCCGGCGCGCCCTTTTTTTGCTTTTTTATCAGGGTGCAGGTGCCGTCTGTGCGAGCGGCCATCAAAAACACCTGGCTCAAGTCCAGCCGGTGTTCCTGCAGCTTCTGCCGGACCCAGTCCTCGTCTTTGCCGCACAGGGCCAGGGACCGGCGGGAGAGCACCCCGTCGCTGACCACCACCACCTCCAGGCCGGGGAATTCCGGATGCAGCCCCAGCTGGTGGGGAGTGAGGGGTTCCTCCTCCGGGTGGCGGATCACGCTGAGCCTGCCATTGGTTTCCACAATGGCCCAGGCCACATCCTCCAGGTAAAACACATTGTTCTGCCGGAGCTGTTCATACAGGTCCTCGGTGGTGAGCCGCAGCCGGCGCATCTGGTCCTGCAAAACTTTCCCCCGCCGGATGACCACCACCGGGCTGCCGCACACTGCCTGCCGGAAGCGCCCGCTTTTGAGCATGAGAAACGAGACCAGGATTTCGCAGCCCACCAGCACTCCCATGGGAATAATGCCCTTCCACAGGGGCTGGTCCATCTCCTGAATGGGCAGCACCGCCAGTTCGGAAACCAGCAGGGTTGCCACCAGTTCGGAGGTTTGCAGCTGGCTGATCTGCCGCTTGCCCATGAGCCGCACGGCCACCAGAATGACCCCGTACATCACCAAGGTCCGCATGAGGGACACCGCCATACAATCGCTCCTTTCTCCCGTTTTCCAGCAGGCCCAGGCGTTGCTTGTGCCATGGCCCTTCCCGCGCATGGCCCTTCCCGCGTATTTCCAGTGGGGAGGCCCTCTGCATCAAAATTTTTGGGAACCCGGCCCGGCTGTTTTCCCTGTTGGAAACAAGGGCTAGTTTGGCCTGGTTTTCGAAAAATATGAGCTGCCCGTCCCGTGTATAAAGGGGCTGGACCGGGAGAAGCTAAAGGGACAGATTCTTGCGGGGAGGCGGCCTATGGAGCAACAAAAGCTTTCGAAGGATTTGGCGGGCAACCTGGCTTTTTTTCAGGCGAGGTTTGTAAAAGCCATGGACTTGATCCTTCGCCGGGTGGAGCTGGGCGGGCGTGCTGCGGCTTTGTTGGCGGTGGACGGCTTGGTGAACAAGGAGGTGATCACCCTCAGTGTGCTGGAGCCCCTGCTGCGGGAGCGGTCGTATCCCTCAGAGCCGGAGAAGCAGCTGGCTTTCATTGAGCGCCGGGTGCTCAGCGCGGCGGATTTGAAGCACGAAGCTAGGATGGACGCCCTGCTGCAGCTGCTTATGAGCGGCTTTGCCGTGCTTTTGCTGGACGGCGTGGACGACGCTTTAGCGTTCGGCGTGCAGGGGTTTGCCTACCGGGGGCCCCAGGAGCCGCAAAACGAGGTGATGCAGCGGGGGGCCAAGGACGGTTTTACAGAGTCCAACCAGCTGAACATGGCCATGATCCGCCGCCGGATGAAAAACACGTCCCTTAAGTTTGAAATGCTGCAAGTGGGCGCCCAAAGCCACACGCCTCTGGTGCTCTGTTATATAGAGGGGGTGGCTTCGGAGAAAATCTTGCGCCAGGTGCGGCAAAAGCTGGAGGACTGCTCCCTGCAGACCGTGTTGGGGGCAGGGTATCTCACGGGCTTTTTGGAGCGGGGCCGGGTGTTCTCCGGGGTGGGGCTCACCGAGCGCCCCGACGTGGTCTGTGGAAAAATTGAGGAGGGCCGGGTGGCCCTGCTGGTGGAGGGCACCCCCAGCGTTCTTGTGCTGCCCTTTCTCTTTGTGGAGAACTTCCAAACCTTGGACGACTATTTGACCCGGCCTTTCTACGGCACCTTTATCCGCTGGCTGAAGATGGCCGCCTTTTTTCTCAGCTCCTTTCTGCCGGGACTCTACGTGGCCATTGTGACCCACCACCCGGAGCTGCTTCCGGAAAGCCTGCTGCTGACCGTGGCGGGGGCCCAGGCCAAAACGCCGTTCCCGGTGATGTTCGAAACCCTGACCTTGTTTTTCCTCTATGAGGTGCTGCGGGAGGCGGGGCTCCGGGCGCCCCGGTCCCTGTCCGCCACTGTGAGCATTGTGGGCGGGCTGGTGCTGGGGGACACGGCAGTGGCGGCGGGGCTGGTGAGCGCGCCCTCCCTGCTGGTGGTGGCCCTGACTGCCATTGCAGGCTACGCGGTGCCCCGGCTGTACGAACCTTTGGCGCTGCTGCGCCTGGGATTTCTCTTGGTGGGCAACTTCCTGGGCATGTGGGGCGTGATGATCGGCCTGGTGTTTTTGCTCTTAGACCTGTGCGGGGCGGAGAGCTTTGGGGTGCCCTTGCTGTCCCCGGTCTCCCCCTTCCGGGGAAGGCTGGTGCTGCGGGACGTGTTCTTCCGGGCCGGCTGGCGGCGGCTTTCCCGCTGGGACGCCAAGGTGCAGGACATGCCCGGCAGCCAGGACCGGTGAGAGGAGGCCTTTATGAAACAACACACCATCAGCGCGGCCCAGTTTTTCGGCATGATGTTTGTCTCCCGGGTGACCCTCACCATTTCCCTCAATGCCCAGTACGCCGCCGGGGAGAACCTGTTGGACGGGATCCTCTCCTACGGGTTGGCCATGGTTTTGGGCTTTTTCATCGCTTTGCCCCTGTGGTCCTTCCAGCGCCGGTATCCCGGCCAATCTGTGGGAGAACTGGCTGCAAACTGCCTGGGCCGTACAGGAGGACGCGTGGTCTCCCTAGGCTATATTCTGTATTTTCTTTTGATCAATGCCTCTTCCCTGGCCCTGTTCCAGATTTTTCTGCTGGACACGGTCCATCCCGACTTCTCCTCCTGGCTGATTGTGGCGGCCCTTACGGCGGTGGCCGTGTACGGGGCCTGGCAGGGGTTGGAGGCCCTGGCCCGGTGCGGGGCCTGCGTGCTGGTGATTTTGCTGCTGGGCTCCGGCCTGGTTTTTGCTTTGGTGTCCCAGCGGTTTTCCGGGGAAAACCTGCAGCCCATGCTGCAGGGAGGCGCAGGCCCCCTGGTTCGGGGAACGGCCTTGTTTCTCTCCCGGACCTCCCTATTTGCGGATATGGCGGTGCTGCTGCCCTTTGTCCAGGGAAAAAAGCGGCTGGGATTTCGCCTTTGGTCGGGGGGCACCTTTTTGTTTGTGGGAGGCTTGCTCCTGCTTTTGGCAGGCTGTTTGGGGCCCTACGCCTACACCCAGAATTTTCCGGTCTACGCCTTGGCTTCCATTACGGAAATACACGCCCTGCAGCGGTTGGACCCGGTTTTTGTGGGCATTTGGATGATGGGCCTGCTGATCAAGGTGGGCGCGGATCTGTATGCCTGCCGGATCTGCTGGGCGCAGCTGTTTCCCAAAAGCCGCTCCCAGGCTGTGCCGGTGGTGTGTCTGGGCGCTCTTTTGGTGGTTTTGGCGGCGGGCGGGGCCTATCTTTTGCCCTTGCAGAGGGTGTTGCTGGACACAGGCTTTTGGCTGGGAATGACGGGACTGTTTGGGCTGGGGGTTCCCCTGGCTTTGCTGTTTGCCGGATGGGTTCGGTACAGAAAGGAGGAAGGCCCATGAGGCGGGGCTGCAGAATGTTGGCGGCGGCGCTGGCGCTTTGGCTGTGTGTGTTCCAGGGGGGCTGTGCCCGCAAGGAACTGCACCAGCGGATTTTGATTCAGGGCATCGGTGTGGACCGAGAGGCGGAGGGCTATAAAGTGACCGTGCGGGCTTCCACCTCCACGGAAGACCAGGGCGAG
Source organism: uncultured Neglectibacter sp. (assembly GCA_904374805.1). Taxonomy (GTDB): domain Bacteria; phylum Bacillota; class Clostridia; order Oscillospirales; family Acutalibacteraceae; genus Acutalibacter; species Acutalibacter pullicola. The sequence continues at coordinate 38,061 of CAJFEW010000010.1, read as the reverse complement.
AAGCTGTTTGCCTGCCGGGGAGAGACGGTTTTGGAAGCTTTGAGCAGCCTCTCCCTGTCCACCGGGCGGGAACCCTTTTACGCCCACAACTACCTGGTGGTGTTTGGGGAGGGTTGCGGGGAAGAAGGGCTGGACCGCTCTTTGGATTTTTTCATCCGCTACTATAACACCCGCCCGGCAGTGGGGCTCTACTTCACCCAGGGCAGCGCCGCAGAGGTGCTGTCCTTCGAGCAGGACGGCGCCTTGTTTCCCATGCAGGACCTGCAGGCTTTGAGCCAAACAGGGGAGGAAAACGGGGCCTCTGTTTCCACAGATCTTTTGGAGTTTGTCAACAGCAGCCGCAGGCCGGGGTCCTCCCCGGTGCTGCCTTTGCTGCAGGTGGAAGGGGAACAGGTGTCCCTGGAGGGCGCCGCCTATTTTCGGGAGCACGTTCTGGCGGGCACTCTCTCCTTGCAGGAGACCCGGGGCTACTTGGCCGCCCAAGGGGACCTGTCCGGAGGAGAGTGGGTGGTGACAGGGCCGGGCTTGGGCACGGTGACGCTGAGCCTCTCCGGGGGGAAGGGGAAGAAGAGCGTTTCCCTGTCCCAGGAGGGAAAGCCCGTCTTTCTGGTGCAGGCTGAGGTCAACGCCGATGTGAGCTCCGTCTCCGGGGAAGAGGACCTGGGGGAGGATTTTTACCAAAGGCTGGAGGAGACAGCTTCCCAGCAGCTGCAGGAGGGCATGGAAGCCCTGTGGGAGAAGGCGGCCCGCCGTTCCCACTGCGACCTGTTGGGGCTGGGCAACCTGCTGTCGCAACAATTTCCCCAGGTGTGGGAAGAACTGGAAGACATCTGGGACCAGGAGATGGCCCGCTGTTCTGTGGAGTTTCAAAGCGCAGTGCGCGTGGCGCGCATGGAGCAGAACACCGTTCCGGTGGGGGAGCCGGTCCAGTAGGAAAGGGGCAGAGGGCCTGGGCTCCCGTGAAAAGGAGGCCGCTGCTTTTGTTGCAGAGGCCTCCTTTTTGCTGCCTGCAAGCTTAACAAAAAAGCTTTGGCAAACATGGTTCAGGAAAAATGGTGGATGAAAAAAACGCGAAAGAACTTGTTCCACAAAGGGGCTCCGGCGTTTCTGTGAGGAAGTCCCCTCCGGGGTTTGTGTCGACCACTCGTTTCCGAGTGGTTTTGACTTGAACAGGCACCAGCGGAAAAGGGCGGCGTCACACGTCCACATAGATGTGGTAGCGGAGCAGCCAGGTGTTGATCTGCAGCAGGTAGGCCAGCATCTGCGGGCCGGCCATCAACTGGCCAAACCAAGGCTTGCCGTAGTCGTAGGTCTGATGGAGCAGGCCGGAGACCGCCTCTTCCGACAGGAGTTTGTGCAGAGGCTGTGCGCTGTCCCGCAGCACATGGGACAGCTCTTCCTTTAAGAGAGCTTCGTAGCCCGGGTTGTGGGTTTTGGGGTAGGGGCTCTTTTTCCGGTGGAGGACCTCCTCCGGCAGCAGCCCTTTGGCCGCGTCCCGGAGCAGCCCTTTAGCTTCTCCCCGGGGGCACTTCATCTCCCAGGGGACGTTGTAGATATACTGGGCGATGCGGTGGTCCGCGTAGGGGACCCGCACCTCCAGGCCGCTGTACATGCTGCACCGGTCTTTCCGGTCCAGCAGAGTGGCCATGAACCAGTGGATGTTCAGGTAGGAAATCTGCCGCATGCGCACCTGCTCCGGGGTCTCTCCGAGCAAGGTGGGCACAGCGCGCAGGGATTCTTCCAGGCGCTGGGCCACGTATTCCTCCAGCCCTAGGGCCTCTTGCAGCTCTGGCTTCAGCAAGCCCCTGCGCTGGTCCAGATTGTTGGACCAGGGGAAGTGGCGGCCGTCGAACATCTCCCGCCGGTGAAACCAGGGATAGCCCCCGAAGATCTCATCGGCGCACTCCCCGCACAGGACCACCGTGTGCCGCTGCTTTACCAGCTGGCAGAAGTACAGCAGAGAGCCGTCAATGTCCGCCATGCCGGGCAGGTCCTTGGCGATGACGGCGCTCTGCAAAGAGGCCGCCAGCTGCCGGTTGGAGCAGAGCAGGGAGGTGTGGTCCGTATCCAGCAGGCTGCTGACCCGCCGGGCCCAGTCCTCATCCCGGTCCGGCTGGAAGGAGGAGGGGGTGAAGAACTCTTGATTTCCCTCAAACTCAAAGGAGTAGGTGGAGAGGCGCTCTCCCCGTTCCCGCAGCTTTTGGGCCGCAATGGCTGTCACCACGCTGGAGTCCAGCCCGCCGGAGAGAAAGGTGCACAAGGGCACGTCGGAGGCCAGCTGGCGCTCTACGGTGTCCAGCAGCAGGGCCCGCACATGTTCCACCGTTTCCGGATAGCTTTCCCCATGAGGCTGTGCCTCCAGGTCAAAGTAGGGGATTTCCCGGAATCCCAGCCGGTCGAAGACGGCCATGTGGCCGGGACGCAGCTCCCGAATGCCCTGAAAGACCCCGCAGCCCGGCGTGCGGGCCGGCCCCAGGCCGAAGAGCTCGCACAGGCCTTCCCGGCCCACCACCGGCGAGACCCCGGGAAACTCCAAGAGGCCCTTGATCTCCGAGGCAAAGGCCAGCCGGTGCTCCTGCAAGGTGTAAAACAGGGGCTTTACGCCAAACCGGTCCCGGCAGAGAAAGACCCGGCGGTTCACTGGATCGTCCACGGCAAAGGCAAAAATCCCGTTGAACTGCTCCACACAGTCCGGCCCAAAGGCCAGATAGGCCGCCAGAACCACCTCGGTGTCGCACCGGGTTTGAAAGGAAAAGCCCCTCTCCTCCAGCTGGGCGCGCAGTTCCGGCGCGTTGTACAGCTCCCCGTTGTAGGCGATGGTGACCTCCTGCCCCCGCCAAGGGAGGGACATAGGCTGGGCGCCGTGCTCCGGATCCATCACTGCCAAACGGGCGTGGGCCAGGGCGCAGTGCCGGGACAGATGCGCCCCCTGGCTGTCCGGACCCCGGTGGGCCAGGCGGCGGGCCATGCGCCGGGCCAGGTCCAGCCAATGCTGTTCCTGGCCGGAAAACTCTTCTTGTAGGTCACTAAATCCTGCGAAACCACACATGCGTAAAACCCCTTCCATCCAAAAAACAGTCCATACCAGTATATGCAAAGGGAAAAGGGGCGGGAACCGTGGGAGCTCCGCGGGCCCTTGTCTTCCCAACAGCGCTGCGCCGTGCTATAATAAGATCCTACTATAGTTATGGAAGGAAGGCGCTGGTTATGCTTTTGATTCCCCTTTGGGACGTGGATTTGGACAAGGCCTACGAGCTGCAAAGGAGTTTTCCCCCGGAGGAAAACGGGTTTGTCAACGCCGCTTACGGCATGACCCGGGAGGAATTTGCCCAGTATGTGGAGATGCAAAAGGGCTATTCCCAAGGGCGGGGGCTCCCGGAAGGGTATGTCCCCTGCACCGTGTATGTGCTGGTGGACGATCAAAACAACTATGTGGGGCTCTTTAGCCTGCGCCACTGCTTAAATGACGCGCTGCGCCAAGGGGCCGGGCACATAGGCTATGGCATTCGGAGCGAGTACCGGGGCCGGGGCTACGCTTCCGCCGGGCTGCGCCTGCTGCTGCGGGAGGCCTGGAAGATTGTTCCGGAGGAGGAGATTTACCTGTCCGTCCACAAGGACAACCCGGCGTCCCTGCAGGTCCAGAAAAACAACGGGGCCACCATCCACCACGAAGACGCCCAGCAATATTACACCCGCATCCGGCGGTGAGATCGGGGATTTTCCCCTGCTCCACAGGTTGCTCTTTTCCCCTCTTTCCTGTATAATAAAGAGGATTGTGCGTAGATTTTACGGGAATGCAATGGAGTGTCACAATGGCGATTGTAACAGTAAACCATATACAACAGAGCTTTGGAGAGGAAATCATCCTGCGGGATATCTCCTTTGAAATGCAAAAGGGGGAGCGCGTGGGCCTGGTGGGGGTCAACGGAAGCGGCAAAACCACCCTCTTTAAGGTGCTCACCGGGGAGTATACCCCCGACACAGGCACGGTGGTGTTCGGCAAGGACACGGTGCTGGGCTACATGGAACAGCACGTCTGCCGGGACTTGGAAAAGACCGCCCTGGAGGAGGTTATGACCGTCTTTGCCCCCCTGCTCCGCATGGAACGGGAGCTGGAGGATTTGAACGCCCTTCTCTCCGCCCACCCTGGGGAGGAGGACTTGGAGCGGCTCATCCTGCGCCAGACCGACCTCAACGACCGGTTTGTGGATGCGGGGGGCCTCACCTGCCGGTCTCGGGCCCGCAGCGCCCTGTTGGGCCTGGGCTTTTCGGAGGACCAGCTGGAGAGCCGGGTGGGGGTCCTTTCCGGCGGGCAGAAGGCCAAGCTGCAGCTGGCCAAGATGCTGCTGGGCGGCGCCAACCTGCTGCTGCTGGACGAGCCCACCAACCACCTGGACATCCAGGCCGTAGAGTGGCTGGAGGGCTTTTTGGCCACTTACACCGGGGCCTATATTGTCATTTCCCACGACCGGTACTTTCTGGACAAGGTCACCGGCCGCACGCTGGAAATGGAGGGAAAGACCCTCACCTCCTATAAAGGCAACTACAGCCGGTACTTGGAGCTGCGGGCAGAGCACCGCTTGGCCATGGAGCGGGAATATCAAAACACCCAAAAGGAGATCGCCCGCATTGAGGGCATTATTGAGCAACAGCGCCGGTGGAACCAGGAGCGCAACTATGTGACCATCGCCAGCAAGCAAAAGCAGATTGACCGGCTGGAGGCCACCCTGGAAAAGCCGGAGGAGGAGCCGGACACCATCCGCTTTCAGTTTCACGCCAGCCGCCGCAGCGGCGACGACGTGCTCACGGCGGAGGACTTGAGCCTCTCCTTTGGGGGCCCCAAGCTGTTTGAACAGGTGGGCTTGGAGATCAAGCGGGGGGAGAAGGTGTTTCTTCTGGGGCCCAACGGCTGTGGGAAGACCTCCCTCTTCAAAATTCTTTTGGGGCAGTACACCCCGGACACAGGCTTTGTGCGCCTGGGCGCCGCCCTGGACGTGGGGTATTACGAGCAGTCCCAGCAGAGCCTCCACGACGAAAAAACCGTCATCGATGAAATTTGGGACGAGCATCCCAGCTTTACCCAAACCCAGGTGCGCTCCGCTTTGGCGGTGTTCCTCTTTAAGGGGGAGGACGTGTTCAAGCCCGTGGGCGCCCTGTCCGGCGGGGAGCGGGCCCGGGTGCTGCTTCTCAAGCTGATGCTCTCCAAAGCCAATTTCCTGCTGCTGGACGAGCCCACCAACCACCTGGACATCTCCTCCCGGGAGGCTTTGGAAGACGCCCTTTCCGGCTACGACGGCACCTTGTTTGTGGTGTCCCACGACCGGTACCTGATCAACAAGCTGGCGGATAAGATCTACGTTTTAGGCCCTCAAGGTGCCCGGCTGTACCGGGGCAACTACGACGCCTATCTGGAGCAGCGGGCCCAGGAGCAGGAGCGGGAGCACCAGGCGGAAGAGGGGGCGCAGCCTCCCAAGGTGAACTTGTACAAGCTGCGCAAGGAGCGGGAGAGCGCCCTGCGGAAGAAGCGCACCGCCCTCCGGCGCCTGGAAGAGCAGATTGAAACAAACGACAAACAGGCAAAAGCTTTGGAGGAGCAGCTGCAGGATCCGGACTTTGCCGCGGACTACGAGGCGGTGACCGCCGCCAGTCAAGAGATTGCCCAGCTGCACCAGCAGGGGGAGGACCTGCTAGAGGAGTGGAGCCGGCTGAGCGAGGAAATTGAAGCGGAGGAAAACCAGGAAAGGGAGTAAAAAATAGGGGGCGCTGGTGTCCGGTGGGACGTTTCCCCAAGACTCCCCGTACCCCTGCCGCCTTGAAAAAGGCGGAAAACTTTTTCCCTCCCTGGGCGTGACTCTGCACGGAATTTTTTTTACGAGGTGTTCCCATGAAAGTCAAGATGATCACCCTGGGCTGCAAGGTGAATCAATACGAATCCGAGGCCATGCTGGAGGCGCTGCTGCAAGGGGGCTTTCAGGAGGCCGGTCCGCAGGAGGAGGCAGACGTGGTGGTGGTGAACTCCTGCACGGTTACGGCCACCAGCGACCAAAAGGTCCGGCAGACCCTGCGCCGGGCCAAGCGGGAAAACCCCGGTGCGGTGGCGGTGCTCACCGGCTGCATGCCCCAGGCTTTTCCGGAGGAGGCTGCCGCCCTGTTGGACGCGGACATTGTCCTGGGCAACGCCCGCCGGGCCGATCTCCTTCCCCGGGTGTTGGAGTACCTCTCCTCCAAACAGCGGGTGGTGGACATTGCCCCCCATGAGAATGGGGAGAAGTTCGAGAAACTGGCGGTGTCCGCTTTTCACGGCCGCACCCGGGCCTTTCTCAAGATCGAGGACGGCTGCGACCGGTTCTGCTCCTACTGCATCATCCCCTACGCCCGGGGAAGGGTGCGTTCCAAGTCTCTGGAGGACCTGCGGGCCGAGGTGGCCCAGCTGGGAGCGGCGGGCTATCAAGAGGTGGTGCTCACGGGCATCAACCTGCCCGCCTACGGCAAGGACATAGGGCTGCACTTGTGCGACGCCGTGGAGGCTGCCTGTGAAGCCCCGGGTATCCGGCGGGTGCGGCTGGGCTCTTTGGAGCCGGAGCAGCTGACGCCCCCGGTGATCGCCCGCATGGCCCGGCAGGAGAAGCTGTGCCCCCAATTTCACCTGAGTTTGCAGTCTGGCTGCGACGAGACCCTCCGGCGGATGAACCGCCACTACACCACGGGGGAATACCGGCAGATTGTGAGGGATCTGCGCCAGGCCTTCCCCGGCTGCGCCATCACCACCGACATTATGGTGGGTTTTGCCGGGGAGACCCAGGAGGAGTTTGAGGCCTCTCTGGCCTTTGCCCAAGAGATGGCCTTTGCCAAGGTGCATGTGTTTGCCTACTCCCGCCGGCCGGGCACCCGTGCCTACACCATGGCGGACCAGGTGGAAAACCGGGTGAAGGAGGAGCGCAGCCGCCGGATGATCGCCGTGACCAAGGCCACCCAGCAGGCCTTTCTCCAGGCCCAGGTGGGGCAGGTGGAAGAGGTGCTCTTTGAGCAGCAAAAGGCCCGGGGCCTGTGGGAGGGCTACACCCCCAATTACACCCATGTGCTGCTCCCCAGCGGGGAAGACCTGGGAGGCCGGGTGTTTCCCGTGCGCTTGGTGGAGGTGCAGGGGGAGAGCGTAGTCGCCACCCTTGTCACAGATACGTAAAGGTTCAGGGGGAAGCTGTTTTAAAAAGCTTCCCCCTTACAATTAGCCCACAGGGCTGCAGGCCCTGAGCTGGCAAACGGCAGGGTGAGGCACGCCCCCAGAGGTACCGGACCTGGCCCTGCGGCGTGGAAGAGGGTGGTTTCTCCCCCACGGTTACGCGCGATAGACTTTACAGGTTGTTCTTGCGTTTTTAACAGAAATGTGGCATGATACTCTCATACCTATTCTTATTTCGGAAGGATGAAGTCTCATGGCAACAGGCTTGCAGGCCCGTGAGAAAAAGTTTACGAAAACAGAGAAAAGCTGGATTCTCTACGATTGGGCCAATTCGGTCTATTCCACCAACATTTCCGCGGTGATTTTCCCCATCTACTTCGGCAATGTGTGCCAGGCCGCCGGGGCGGATAACCTGGTGCTCTGGTCCTACGGCACCGCGGTGGCCACCTTTATCTCCGCCGTGCTGGCCCCGTTTCTGGGATCTTTGGCGGACCACAAGGGCCACAAAAAACGGCTGTTTGCCGTGTTTTTGGGAATCGGCCTGGCGTTTACCTTGTTCAGCGCCTTTACCAACGATTACCGGGGCCTTCTGGTGGGCTACGTTCTCTCCCACATTGGCTTTTCCGGGTCCTGCCTGTTTTACGACTCTTTTCTCACCGATGTGACCACCCCGGAGCGCATGGACCGGGTCTCCTCTTGGGGCTATGCCATGGGATACATCGGCGGAAGCACCATCCCCTTTGTGCTGTCCATCGTCCTTTTGTTTGTGCTGGGCATGGACAACCCCCTGGCCTTTAAGGCCATCATCGTGCTGACCACCGCCTGGTGGGGCGTGTTCAGCATTCCCCTGCTGAAGAACGTCCGGCAGGTCCACTACATTCCCACTCAGCAGCACGTGCTCCGCTCCACCCTCCGCAATCTCTGGAGCACCTTGCAGGACATTTTCACCCACAAGCGGGTCTTCCTATTTATCGTCGCTTACTTCTTCTACATCGACGGGGTGAACACCATCATCTCCATCTCCACGTCCTATGGGTCCAAGCTGGGCTTGGACGATGTGAGCATGATTCTGGCCCTTTTGGTCACCCAGATTGTGGCCGTGCCCTTCTCCATTCTGTTTGGCAAACTTGCCGGGAAGGTGGGCGCCATCAACTTGCTGTGCGGGGCGGTGGGCGTCTATTTTGTCATCACTTTGGTGGGCTTCTTCATGGGCTTTAACATCGAGCAGAACCCTGGCGACCCAGGCGCCCTTCAGTTCTCCCTGGTGCTGTTTTGGTGCATGGCCTTTTTGGTGGGCACGGTGCAGGGAGGAATTCAGGCCATTTCCCGCTCCTATTTTGGCAAGCTGATCCCTGCGGACCGCTCCAACGAATACTTCGGCTTTTTCGATATTTTCGGCAAATTTGCCGCTGTGCTGGGGCCTTTGCTGGTGGGCCTGTTCACCCAGTTTACCGGCCGGGATTCCGTGGGAGTCATCAGCCTGGCCATCCTCTTCGCGGTGGGCGGGATGATTCTCTTTGTGGGAAGGAACCGGTATTTCTCCCAGAAGGAAGACCGCTGAAAAAGTGGCAATCTCAAAAGAAAAAAGCTGTTGCACAGGTGTGCAGCAGCTTTTTTTGCAAGCAAATCCTATTTAAATCAGCCAGTGTTTGACCCCAGGGATTTTGGAGAGAATGCCATACACCAAGAGGGATGCCAGGAAGGTGAGGCCGGCCAGAAGGGGAATGCCCACCAACGGGGTGGGCCAGTTGGCATCCATTCCCAAGTTGCGGAATATGCTTAGAAACAGCATGTGGCACAGATAGACGCAGAAGGAAGCTTTGGCGAGAAAGCGTGCTCCCGAGGTGAGACAAGCAGGCACCGAAGAGGCAGGCACGGCGTAGAACAGTGCAAAGATTCCAGCGGCCATCAAGCAGACGCCAACGCTCATGCCCTCCCAAAACTGGGTGTCTAAAACGCCCTTGTTTAAGGAGAAGCGCACCGTAAGCCCAAAGACCATGGCGAAGCCTACCGCCAGGCTGGCCACAGCCCACCGTTTCTTGATGGGATAGCGCTTGAGGTAGTACCCCAGCACCCCGTAGCCAATGGCTGCCCAGGTCATGTTCATACGCCACTGGAGCGGAATGCCGCTGAGCAGCCGGAAGGGCCAAAAGTGAATGACAGTGGGGTAGAAGATGCCCAACGCAAACCAGAGAAGCAGGAAATATTCCACAAGCCTTTTGCTTCCCCGGCAGGTGAGCAGCCGGGTCAAAGGGAGAAAGGCGTAAACCAGCAGCACGATGTGCAGGTAGTAGAGATGGGACTCGTGCTGAAACAACACCAGTTCTTTTCCTGCGGCCAGCAAGGTGCTGGGGCTTACGGTGTTTGTGTCCACCAGGTGGTACACTTTGTACACGGCGGCCCAGACAAACAAGGCAGCCAAGAGGCGCAGAATGTAGCGCAGCCACAGCTTTTTTCACTCAGTTCCCGTTCCGGTCCCAAGAACAGCACGCCGGTGCACATGAGAAACAGAGGCACGCTGGCCCGGCTGACAGACCCCCAAAGCACGGCGGAATACCAGGGGAAAGATCCCACAGGGTTGGCATAGGCCCCTGTAGAAACATGGATGAGCACCACCCCAAGGATGGCAAAAGCTTTGATGAAATCCACCGCTACATCCCGGTCTTTTCGCAAAGCGGTTTGCATAGAAATCTCCTCTTTCTTAGAAGCGGTTGCAGGGGACAAAAAAGGCCCCACCCTTGGGCGAGGCCCCCTGCTCGTTCTGTATTTTCTTCCTAGATGCAGGAGCACCTTAGGAATCCTTTTTGCTGTTGATGATTTTGGACAGCTCTTCCATAAAGCTGTTGATGTCCTTGAACTGCCGGTAGACAGAGGCGAAGCGCACGTAGGCCACCTCGTCCACGTTCTTCAGCTTTTCCATGGCATAGGTGCCAATGCGCTGGGAGGACACCTCCCGGTCCAGGGAGTTTTGCAGCAAATTTTCAATTTCGTCCACAATGCGCTCCAGGGTGTCCATGGAGACCGGCCGTTTTTCACAGGCGCGCAGCAGGCCGTTTAAAAGTTTGCTTCGGTCGAAAGTCTCCCGGGATTTATCCTTTTTGATCACCACAATGGGCACGGTTTCAATGACTTCGTAGGTGGTAAAGCGCTTGCCGCACTCCAGGCACTCTCTCCGGCGGCGGATGCGTTCCCCCTCGTCTGTGGGGCGGGAATCTATCACGCGGCTTTCCACACAGCCGCAAAAGGGACATTTCAAGATCGGGACACCTCCATGATTTAGCCTCCCTCTCATTATACACGAAAACCGTGCAAAAAAGCAAGAATTTTGTCAGGAAATGGGGGATTGGAGGACTTTTTTTGTAAAAAAGAGAGAATCTTTCAGCTCGCTTTCCTGTTGGAAGTTCCGGCGGTACACCTCGGTGACCGCTGTTCCGGAAAATCCTCCCTGTTCCAGACGGGTGCGGAAAGCGGCAAAATCGAAGTTGCCCTGTCCCGGCAGCAGGCAGGGTTCCTGCTGGGTGCAATCGCTCAGGTGCACGTGGACCAGCCGGTCTCCCATAGCCTGCCAGGTTTCCTTTAGGGGGTATCCGGAGAGGCGGCACTGTTTTACGTCCAGCACAAAGGCGCACTCCTCCCCCAAGGCGCGGCGCATGCCCTCCAAAAAGCGGGGGTCGGCGGCCCGGTGGTTTCGCACGTTTTCCTGGGCGGGCCAGGCGCCCTCTTGGTCCCCTAGGCGGTAAAGCTCCCCAAACCGCTCCCAATACGCCTGGTCGGAAAGCGCGCCGTGGCCTGCCGGCTGGCCGTGGATCACCACATAGTGGCCGCCCAGGTAAGCGCAGGCCGCCAGATAGCGGCGGTAAAAGTCAAAGGCCTCTTTCGTGCGGCGGGGGTAATCTCCAAACAGAAGGCTGGATTCCATGGCCGAGGTGAAGGGATGCAGGGACACAAAGACGGCCCCATAGGCCTGGGCCCGCTGCTTTAACTGCCGCAGGTAGGGCTGCTGCAGTTCTTCCATGCAGTTTAAGAAAACCTCAAACCGGCGAAACCCCAGGCGCAGCAGTTTTTCCAGGGCCTGCTCTGTCTCCATGGGGTACAGGCAGGCGGTGCTGATACCGGTTAGCAAAAGCCAGTTCCCCCCTCCTCAGTCTCGTTTTTCCTTGCCGGCAGGTTTCTCCTGCCTGCCCAGTTCGCAGAGGATCCGCTCCGCCGCGGCCCGCTTGGCATTGGCCTCCACAGCCAGCAGCAAGGCCGCCTGTTTTAGATCCTCCTTCTCCCGGCAGGTCTTCTCCAAGGCCTGGCAGGTCTCCCGCACCGCCCGCTGGTGGGCTTCCCGAAACAGGGCGTAGGTCTCCCGGTCCAGAGGGCCTTGGCCGAACAAGGTATCCACATCCTGCATGGAGAGCACCTGCTTGAGGGCACAGATGGCCATGAGGGCGCCCAGGTGCTCCCTGCTGTATTTTTTCTTCTCCGGGTGGGGGAGCAGCCCGTGTTTCACATAGTTGTTGATCATGGAGCTGGTGAGCAGGCTGGCGCTCTCCTCCCGTTGGAACAGCTCCAAGCTCTCTCCCAAATAGAGAATCACCTGGTCCATGTACAGGGGTATGGTGGGAAAGTCCTCCCAGGCAGGCGGGGTAAAGGACTCCCCTTCCTGGGCCCAGTGGGAGATGGCCTCCCTGGCGCGTTCTGTTTCCACAAGGCATCCTTCCTTTCTGCCTTTCAGTGTACCTGGATTGGGAGCGATTGTCAAATGCTTCCCAGGGGGACAACCGGTCGAAAAATGGGAGAGGGGCCGGTTGGGCCATTGCTTTCCCCGCTGGGATAGGGTACAATAGGGCCAGTGAAACGCTAGAAAAGGAGAGCCGAAAGGCATACGGTGTACATATGGGAACAGCCAAGGAAACTTTTGTCCAATTGAGAAAACAAGTGATGGAGCGGGATTTCTCCCGCATGAACGACCGGCAGCAGGAGGCGGTGTTCGCCACGGAAGGAGCGGTGTTGGTGCTGGCCGGAGCGGGCAGCGGCAAAACCACGGTGTTGGTCAACCGCATCGCCAATCTGGTGCGCTACGGGCAGGCGTACCACAGCCCCTTTGTCAGCGAAGCCCTTACCCAAGAGGACGTGCAGGCCTGCCAAGAGTACCTGCGGCAGGGGGGAGAGCTTTCGGAGGGGGTGCGGGCCCGGCTGGCGGTCAGCCCCTGCCCGCCTTGGCGGGTGATGGCCATCACCTTTACCAACAAGGCGGCCGGGGAGTTGAAAGCCCGGCTGTGCCAAATGCTGGGAGAAGGCGGCGAAGAGGTGTGGGCCTCCACGTTCCACTCCAGCTGCGCCAGGATTCTCCGCCGGGACGGGGACCGTCTGGGGTACACCTCCCACTTTACCATTTACGACACGGATGACAGCCGCCGGCTGATGAAAGAGGTGTTAAAGGAGCTGGAGATCTCCGAGCGTGCCCTGTCTCCCCGGGCGGTGCTGGGGGAGATCTCCCGGGCTAAGGATCAGCTCATCTCCCCGGAGGAGTACGCCCAAAGCGCGGGGGACGACTTCCGGCGCAAACAGGTGGCCCGGGCCTACCGGCTGTACCAGCGGCGGCTGGAGGACGGGGACGCCATGGATTTTGACGACCTGCTGGTGAACGCCGTGCGCCTGTTCCAAAAATGCCCGGACGTGCTGGAGTACTACCAAAACCGGTTCCGCTACCTGATGGTGGATGAGTACCAGGACACCAACCACGCCCAATACGAGTTTGTCAGCCTGCTGGCCCAGCGCAGCGGCAACCTGTGCGTGGTGGGCGACGACGACCAGAGCATCTACAAGTTCCGGGGGGCCACCATTGAAAACATCCTGCACTTTGAGGAGGACTTCCCCGGGGCCAAAGTGGTGCGGCTGGAGCAAAATTACCGTTCCACCCAGAATATTCTGGACGCAGCCAATGCGGTGATTGCCAACAACCAGGAGCGCAAGGGGAAGACCTTGTGGACCGCCGCCGGTCCAGGGAAAAAAATCGCCCTGCACCTGGCGGAAAACGAGCAGGACGAGGCCGACCGGATCGCCCGCACCATTTTGGAAGGAGTGGCGGCAGGGCGAAAGTTTTCCGACTACGCCGTGCTGTACCGGATGAATTCCCAGTCTTTGGCGCTGGAGCGCATGTTTGCCAAGGAGGGGATCCCCCACCGGATCATCGGGGGCACCCGGTTCTTCGACCGGAAGGAGGTGCGGGACATGATCGCCTATTTGAGCGTCATCAACAACCCCGCCGATGAAATCCGCCTGCGCCGCATTGTGAACGTGCCTCGCCGGGGCATTGGAGAGCGCACGGTAGAGCTTGCCTCCCAAATTGCCCAGCAGATTGGGGAGAGCCTTTTTGCCGTGTTTTCCCATCCCAAGGACTTTCCCTCCCTGTCCCGGGCGGCCGGCAAGCTGGCGCCTTTTATGTCCTTGATGGAAGCGTGTCGGGAACAGAACGAATCCGGCCAGCTTTCCCCCAGCGCCCTGTATGAGGAATTGCTGGAGCAGCTTTCCTACGAGGAATTTCTCCGGCAGGACGAGCCCGAAAAGGCGGAAGAGCGCATCGAGAACGTGCGGGAGCTTTCCTCTATGCTGCGGCGGTACGAAGAGGAGGCAGGGGAGGAGGCCTCCCTCTCCGGCTTTTTGGAGGAGGTCTCCCTGTTTACAGACATCGACAACTACGACCAGGAGGCGGACTCTGCGGTGCTGATGACCGTCCACTCGGCCAAAGGCTTGGAGTTCCCGGTGGTGCTTCTGCCCGGCTGGGAGGAGGGGGTATTCCCCGGCATGTCGGTGTTGTACAACCCGGAAGAGGTGGAGGAGGAGCGGCGCTTGGCCTATGTGGCCATCACCCGGGCCAGGGAGGAGCTCTACATCTACCACGCGGAGAGCCGCATGATCTTCGGCACCACCTCCCGCAACCGGCTGTCCCGCTTTGCAGGGGAGATCCCCGAGGAGCTAATCGAGCACAGCCGCTCCCGAGAGTGGGCCCACCGCTCTGTGGGGTCCATGCCTGCTTTCGGAGCCCGTTCCCCCCAGGCAGCCACGGCCCAGACGCCCTTCCGGCCTGCCTTTACTCCCTCTCCCACCAAACCCGCCCCGGCAGGGACCTACAAGCCCGGGGACACTGTGTCCCACAAAACCTTTGGGAAGGGCTTGATTCTCTCCGCCACGCCCATGGCAAACGACACGCTGTTGGAAATTGCCTTCGACAAGGTGGGTACGAAGAAGCTCTTTGCCAACTTTGCCAGACTGACCAAACTGTAATCCGTTCCCAGCGGCGCCTGCTTTTGGAAAGAAGCGGCGCCGCTTTGTGCGGCAGTTCCACAAGGGGCGGGCTTGTTGGCACCAAATCCTTTGGGGGTCATACAATGGAAGGAGAAACCCCAAAGGAGGAGATTTCATGGCCGAAAATGAAAGCGTCCCCGCCTACGATTGCCGGGACTATTTCAAAGAAGCAGTTTGCATCGACGCCCAGCGGGTGTACGACTCCTGCAGCGATAAGGATTGTTTGGAAGACATACGGGTGCTGTTTCCCGCGGCGCGGCAGCCCTTGGTAGACAGCGCCACCAATGTGCGCATCCGGGACGTAAGCGTGATCACCGTGTACATGGATTTGCAGCCAATTCCCTTTAACAAGGGCTTTTACTCGGTGGACATGACCTTTTTCTTTGACGTTGCCTTGGACCTGTTCGGTGGGCCCACCTCTTGCCCGGTGCCCATCAACGGGGTGGCGGTCTTCAACAAGAAGGTCATTCTCTACGGCAGCGAGGGCAACGTGAAGCTGTTCACCTCCGGGTGCTCCCTGGACGATCTCCAGGCGGAAGACGCCCGCATTTTGCCCAAGGCCACGGTGCAGGTGGCGGAACCTGTGGCATTGTCCGCCAGGTTGTGTGAGTATCCCGCCTGCGGCTGCGAGCCCTACTGCCGCATTCCCGAATCCATCTGCCAGCGCTATGGGGGAGAGTTCGAAACATGCCAGCCAAAAAATGTGGTGTACGCCACCATTGGCCTGTTCATCATTGTGCAGATTGTGCGCAATGTGCAGATGCTGATTCCCGCTTACGACTTCTGTGTGCCGGAAAAAGAGTGCGTGGCTTCCAGCGACAATCCCTGCGAGCTGTTCCGCCGCATTGAGTTTCCCACCAGCGAATTCTTCCCGCCCAAGGCTACGGACCTGGGAGAGGGGAACCACCCCTGCCGCTGAGGGGACTTTGCAAAACTGCCGGGCCTCCGTTGACAAAAGGCGGAAAATCCGGTATACTAACTGTTAGTAACCTAACAAATTGCAAAGGAAGCTTTCCCCATGGAGTATCGAGAGGATATAGGTTTTCAAATTCGCACGCTGTCCCACCTTGTCAAGCGCACCGTGGATCAGGTGGCTTTTGCCGAGCAGGACGATCATCCTACGGGCGTACAGGGATGGATCCTCGGCTATCTCTATGAAAACCAAGGCAGGGAAATCTTCCAGCGGGACATTCAAGAGCATTTTTCCATCCGGCGTTCCACGGTGACAGGTATTTTACAGCTGATGGAACGCAATGGGCTGATCACCCGCAGTTCTGTAGAGCGGGACGCCAGGCTGAAAAAGCTGGAGCTGACCCCCCGAGGCGTGGAACTGCACGAACGGGTGGAGCGGAGTATTCGCCAGGTGGAAGACCGGTTGTCCCAGTGTCTGACCCCAGAGGAGAAGGCCACCTTTTTAACCATTTGCGAAAAAATCCGGGCCCACTTAAAAGAGTGAAACTGTCAAGAAAAGTGTAAAGCACATCTCCTTGCCACTGTGAGGCGAGGGGATGTGCTTTTTCGGTAGATCCTTGAAAACGCCTGGCTGGCCAGGGAAAATTCCCGGTGTGCTTGGCCTTTCCAAGGGGGATCGCTCCGCGAAACGTTTCCGGTGTAAAGGTTATATACTTCACACAGGGGACTTGCTGCTGCAGCAGGCCAGCTCCTCATACCGGGCCCCCTGAGGGAGGAGATGGGAGCGCAGCAGGCTGACCGTTTCGCAGGGGAGGGGGAAAGGGGAAAAAGCCGGCAGCTTCCGGGGTGTGTCCGGAGAAGCAAAGGGCACCTGCCGGGCCAAGGTCACATGGGGCTGAAACCGGCGGCTTTCCAAGGGAAACCCTGCTTCCTGCAGCCGGTGGGCCAAAAGGCGGTGCAAACGGTCCAACTCCGGGGAGGGGTCCAAGCCCAGCCAAAGAACCTCCCCTTTTTCTTGGGGAAACGTGCCCCAGTGGGAAACCTGCAGGTCCAAAGGAGCGGGCAGGAGGGCGTTCACCACTCTCTTCGCAGTGTCCAGCCGCTGCACAGGGGTGTCTCCCAAAAAAGCCAGGGTCACATGAAACGTTTCCGGCGCAGGAAACCGGGCCCTGGGAAAC
The DNA here is from genome assembly GCA_904374805.1 of uncultured Neglectibacter sp. Taxonomy (GTDB): domain Bacteria; phylum Bacillota; class Clostridia; order Oscillospirales; family Acutalibacteraceae; genus Acutalibacter; species Acutalibacter pullicola. Next base: position 21,498 of record CAJFEW010000010.1, on the reverse strand, counting down.
TGCGCCCGCAGCTGATTTTGCAGCTGCTCCATGGAATGCAAGGCCTCCGAAGGGAGCCGGAGCCCGTAGAATAGGCGCATCACAGCAGGGCGGCGGCCCACTCTGCCTCTTTAAAGCCCACCAGGACCCGGTCCTCTGTTACCAGCAGGGGACGTTTCACCAGCATACCGTCCGTGGCCAGCAGGGAAAACTGTTCCTCCTCCGTCAGGGTGGGCAGCTTGTCCTTCAGCTCCAGCGCCCGGTACTGTTGGCCGCTGGTGTTGAAAAAGCGCTTGAGGGGCAGCCCGCTCTTCTGATGCCACAGGCGCAGCTCCTCTTGGGTGGGGTTTTGGGTTTTGATATCCCGCACCTGGTAGGAGAGGCTGTGGGCGTCCAGCCAGGCTTGGGCTTTTTTGCAGGTGGAGCACTTGGGATAGCAGACAAAAAGCATGGAAACAACCTTCTTTCTAAAAAATCAAGGGAAACCTATCTTACCAGGAAACGTCCGGTTTGACAAGGGATCCAAAGGGTGGGGCGGCGGGAAGAACTGGAGGACGCCGGGAAAGCTTTCACTGCTTCCAAAACTTTTCCAGCTGTTCTTGGAAGAAGTCCGCCAGGGGACGGGCGTCTTTTTGCTGGTCGAAGGTTGTCAGGCACGCGTAGTAGCGGTCCTGGTCTTGGGAAAAGACCAGCAGGGGCGGATGGTCCCGGGTCAGCAGGAAAAAGTTGACCAGCACTCTTCCGGCGGCCCCATTGCCGGCGGCAAAGGGATGGATGTTTTCAAACCGGGCGTGCAAATAGGCGGCGGCCCGCAGCAGATCTGACCCGCAGTAGCCGCTGACCTCCTCCATGAGCTGATCTAGTTCTTTGCCCACATCCCGGGCGGGAACCCCCACCGCGTTGACTGCGGTGACGTAATCCTGCTTTTTAAATTCCCCCGCCCGTTCCCCGCTGGCCAGGTAGTAGGGTTCTGCGTAGGTGCCGCTGGTCAGAATACGGTGAATTTCCAACACAAGAAAGGTGTCCATATCGTCCCGGGCCATGATTTTCTCCCGCAGGTACTCGTAGCACTGCTTTTGGGTGTACAGCTGCAGCAGCGCCTTGGGATCCCCGGAAAATTGGGAAACCGTCCCGCTGCGGAACACTTCTTCCGCCGTGTCCAGGGGAATGTCCCACCCCTCCAACAGGCAGGATTCCCGCACAAAACGGGGGTTAAACCGTTGCAGGAGCCTGTCCAAATCGCAGGGGCAGCGAAGCTGGTGGGATTGCCACCAGTTGAGAATCGAAGTATAGGTGCTCATGGGGGGCACCTCCTTTGTAATCCTGAAGAATTATGGAAACAGTATACAGGAAAACAAGGGAATGTGCAACGGAAAAAAGGCTATTTTATGTAGATTTTTCCGAAAAAATGCCGGGACGTCCCGCAGAAAATGGGGAGAATTTTTTAAAGAGGATGCACAAAATAATAGGAAAATTGGACTAGGTGAAGTTGCTTTTTCCTGAAGCTGCGGGAAAGGCAGCGGCAAAAAGCGGGCCCACGGCAAAGAACCTTGCCGCGTGCCCGCCCAGTGGGAGGAGTTTTTTGTTTCGCCCCTAGAACAAGCTCCTTGGTGGAGTCTCTAGCGGGGACGTCTTCTCAATGCAGGCGCCGGCTGGAGGTGCTGGCCAAGTGAAGCCGGTCCAAAGCGGCGTCGATCTGCTCCACTTCCTGGGGGAGCAAAGTCAGGTCGGAAGCCTTGGCGTTTTCCTCCATGCGGGAGACGTTTCGGGTGCCGGGAATGGGCACAATCCACGGCTTTTTGCACAGCATCCAGGCCAGGGCAATTTGGGCCATGGTGGCGTTTTTCTCCTGGGCGATGGAGCGCAGCAGGTCCAGGGCTGCCTGGTAGTAGCGGAAACCTTCTTCGGAGAATTGGTACCGGCCGGAGCGGTTGTCCTCCGGATGGTCGAAGGTGGGCCGCTCCAGATAGGAGCCGGAGAGGAACCCTTTGGCCAGAGGGGTGTAGGCCACCAAGGTGATGCCCAGTTCCTCCAACGTGGGGAAGAGCGACTCCGTATCCCGGTCGATCAAGTTGTACATGTTCTGTACAGCGGAGACGGGGCACACTTTGTGGGCCCGACGCAGGTACTCTTCGCTGACGGCGGAGATGCCCCAAGCCCGAATTTTTCCCTCTTTGATCAGCTGGGCCATGGTGTCAGCCACCACTTCAGGCTCCACCTGGGGGTCCACCCGATGCTGGTAGTACAGGTCGATGTAGTCGGTCTTCAGGCGCCGGAGGCTTCCTTCCAAGGACTTGCGGATGGTTTCCGGGCGGCTGTCCATCTCCAGGTGATCTCCCAAGTGGCGCACGCCGCACTTGGTGCAGAGCACAATTTTGTCCCGGATCCCCTGGATCCCGTCTCCCACGGCCTCCTCGTTGTAGGCGGTGGTGCCGTCCGGGTTGGTGCCGGTGTAGCACTCGGCCGTGTCAAAAAAGGTGTAGCCCAGGTCGAAAGCCTTGCGGACTTTTTCGGCCGCTTCCGCCCGTTCCAGAGGGGTGCCGAAAGCGTGGCTCAGGCCCATGCAGCCCAAGCCCACTGCAGAGATTTGCAGGTCTGTATTGCCCAGTGTTCTGACTTGCACGATGCAGTCCTCCTTGCGAATGGATTTGCCCTCAGTATACAGGGATTTGCAGGGGAGAGCAATTCTGTTTTTCGGACTTTTCTATAAGTTCCGCTAATGGATCCCTTGTCTCTTAGCGGGGGCGTGTGCTATACTTTTCCCAAAGAGTATGCAAACGGGAGGGAAGGAGAAGAAATGCTGCTGCGGCAGATGCGATACTTTATGGAAGTGGTGGACCGGGGAAGCTTTACCCAGGCGGCAGAGGCCTGTTTTATCTCCCAATCCGCCATTTCCCAGCAGATCAAGGCTTTGGAAGAGGAGCTGGGGGCACAGCTGCTGCTGCGGGAGGGAAGGCGCTTTTCCCTGACGCCGGCAGGGGAGTATTTTTACCGCCAGGGCAAGGTGGTGCTGGAGGAGCTGGACCGGGTGTGCCGGGAGACGCATCATCGGGCCAGCCGGACCGAGCGGCTGCTGCGGGTGGCCTATCCGGGAAACTATGCCGGCCAGGAACTGCACCGGGCGGTGGCTGCCTTTTCCGCCCGGTACCCGGGGGCGGTGGTCCAGACGGTCAGCGGCACCCACGAGGAGCTGTACGACCTGCTCCGGTTTGACGGGGCGGACTTGGTGATCAACGACCAAAGGCGCGCCTTTTCCCAGGTGTATGTGAATCTCCATTTGGCCTACTGCCCCTGTTTTGTGGAGGTCTCCGCCCAGGGCGGGCTGGCCCAGCGGACGTCCCTTTCTTTGCAGGAAGCCCGGGGATATCCCTGTGTGCTGGTGGCCTCTCCCGGCCAACAGGAACATGAGAAGGGCTACTATCGGGACACCTTGGGCTTTGGCAGCCGCTATTTGTTCGCCCCCACGCTGGAGGCAGCCAGGCTTCTGGTGTCGGGAAACCGGGGGATCTTCCCTCTGGAAGGGGGCGGCGACGGGGAAGAGGGGACCATCCGCCGGCTGCCCTTGACCCGGGACGGAGAGCAGATTCGCCGCCGCTACTGCGCCTTTTGGCGCAAGGATAACGGCAACCAGGACCTGCCCCTGTTTGGGGAGATCCTCCGGGAGCAGTTTTTGCTCTCTTTTCCGGAGGAGACGGTGCAGAGCTAGAGACAGAAGCAGCCGGGACAGGGATAGGCTGCAACAGGGAGAGCCTGTGGGGCTGCCGGGAAAACGGCAGCCCTTTGTCTTTGTCTGAGAAGGGCATGGATAAGTGCAGCTTATGGAAACCTGAGGAAATTGGAATTGCTCTTTTGGGCAGAACCCGGTACCATGGAAGACAGAAAAGCAACGGGAGGAACCAACCATGAAAAAAGTGCTGCTTCTGTCCTCGACGCCTGTGGCGGGAGGCAACAGTGAGATTTTGTGCCAGGAGTTTGCCAGGGGCGCCCAGGACGCCGGCTGCCAGGTGGAGCTGGTCTCCCTGCGGGAGAAGGACATTGGCTTTTGCAAAGGCTGCGAGGCCTGTGTCCGCACGGGGAAAGGCTGCATGCAGCAGGACGACATGGCCCAGCTGCTTGCAAAGGTCCACGCTGCAGATGTGCTGGTGCTGGCCACGCCCATTTACTTTATGTCGGTCAGCGCCCAGCTGAAGGTGTTTATGGACCGGTTTATCGCCGGGGAGCTCTATATGCGCCAGTCCCGGGGAAAGAAGGCCTATTTCATCACGGTGTCTGCCGCGCCCATCTCCCCGGAGCACGCGGAAAACCATGAGGCCGCCAACGGCACCTTCCGGGGCTTTCTCCGCTGCCTGCGCCAGGTGGAAGAGGGAGGCATTCTCAACGCCGGGGGCGCCTATGCCCCGGGGACCATCCGGGAGCAGCCAGTGTGGATGGAAAAAGCCTATGAAATGGGAAAATCGGTGTAACTTACAGGGTACAGGAGGAGGATACCTATGAAAAAACTTGGTTTTGGTTTTATGCGCCTGCCCACTACCGACCCGCAGGACCGGTCGGCTGTGGACTATGAAAAGGTCAAAGAGTTGGTGGACGCCTATATGGAGCGGGGCTTTTGCTACTTTGACACGGCCTTTAAGTACTGTGGCGGCAACAGCGAAGAGGCCATCCGCCGGGCATTGGTGGACCGGTATCCCCGGGAGAGCTATGTGCTGACCACCAAACTCTCCAACGAGTTTATGCACACCCAGGAGGAGCAGGGGGAGACGTTTCGCCGGCAGATGGAGAAGCTGGGTGTGGACTATGTGGACTACTACCTGCTGCACAACCAGGGAGCGGTCAACTACAAGGTCTCCCAGGAGCTGGACAGCTTTGCCTTTATCCAGAGCCTGAAGGAGAAGGGGTATGCCAAACACATCGGCATGTCGTACCACGACAACGCCGAGCTTTTGGATCAGATCCTCACCGACCACCCAGAGCTGGATGTGGTGCAGCTGCAGATCAATTACCTGGACTGGGACAACGAGAGCATTCAGTCCCGCAAGTGCTACGAAGTCTGCCGCAAGCACAACAAACCGGTGCTGGTGATGGAACCTATCAAAGGGGGCACCTTGGCCAAGGTGCCTGAAGAGGCGGAGCAGCTGATGCGGGCGGTCCATCCCGATTGGAGCCCGGCGGCGTGGGCCCTGCGGTTTGCCGCCGGCCATCCAGGGGTGATGGCGGTGCTTTCCGGCATGAACACCATGGAACAGCTCCAGGACAATATGGACGCGCTGGACGACCCCCAGCCCTTGACGGAACAGGAGCTGCAGGTGGTGGAACAGGCGGCCCGCATCATTCAGCAGTCCGCCATGATCCCCTGCACAGGCTGCCGGTACTGCACGGTGACCTGTCCCAAGAACATTCCCATCCCGGACTATCTCTCTTTGCTGCAAGAGGGGCACTCCACCACCCAGGTGGTCTACTACTTTAACCTGGCCCAGAAGAATGGGCGGGCGGGGGACTGCATCCAGTGCGGCCTGTGTGAGAGCCACTGTCCCCAGCATCTGCCCATCCGCACCCACTTAAAAACCGTCTCCCAGCGGTTCGACGGGTTTCAAGGCTGGCGCTGACGATCAGTGGAATAAGATAGCTTTCCCCATGTGGTGCGGCCGGAACCTGCAAAGGCCGGTTCCAGCTGTGTTCGAGGGAAGAAAAAGGCCGCTGCAAAACGCAGCGGCCCTTTTCAGTGTTTGCCGATGCCCTGCCATCTCACAGCACGGAAGATCACCGTTTGGATGCGGAAAACCAGGCTGCTTCCTGCAGCCAGCCCAGCAGTTCCGCATCCACTTCTTCCGGTGTGCCCACCAGCACGTGGTGGGTCCAGCGGCGGGGATAGGGTTCGGTTTTTCCAGCGATTCGTGGACTTTCCACGGGATGGTCCAGCCCGAAGGTTACCGTCAGATAGGGATGGGGCCGCTGGGCGGCTCTGCCCACTTTTAGCAGGGACGCACAGCCGAATTGCCGGTGCAGGGTAAAGGTGATCTGGCTTTTCCCCACTTTGACTCCCATTTCCGGGAGGAGCGCCTTCAGGCGGGCTTCCAGCACCTGGTACAGTTGTAAGGCGCCTGGCTCTTTTTCAAAGAAAAACAAAAGATCCGGGTTCATAAGGCAGGTTTCCTCAGCGGGTCAGCAGGCGCTCTCCGTCAAAGACCAGCACGCCGAAGCCCTCTCCCGGCTTTTGGCCCGCTGAAAGCCACGCCTTAAAGGCACGCTGCATGGAGGTTTTTTCAGGAAGCTCCTCCACCGGCTTTTGATAGTCCGCCCCGAACACCCGCCAGGCGTCGTGGAAGGTCTCTTGGGCCTCCCCGCCCAAAATCTGAAAGTCCTTTCGGAAGTCCGCCGTGTTTCCGGTGGGGGAAAAGACTTGGTTGTAGGGAGGATAGAGCAGCCAGGAGTGGCAGGTGCAGACCAGAGGTTTCCCCTGCAGTTCCTCCTGGAAAAACGCATAGGCCCGCCGGTAGGAGTCCAACCGGGCCTCCAATCCAAAGGGCTCCCCGCTGGAGGGGATGTGGATGCTCTTGACAGGATCCCCTTTTCGCAGAAGAATTCCGTGGCCCTCATAAGGTTCCTCCTCTTCGTAGACGGCGTTTTCAAACTCCAGCCGCCCCAGCTTGACAATCTGGCAGGTGTAGAAGATGGGGTACCAAGAGGCCACAAAGTTTCCCCACACCCCGTGGATGGTTTTGCACTCCAGCAGCTTGTACCGCAGGTCGCAGAAGGTGTCCCAGAAAATTTCCTCACAGACGCCCTGGGCCAGGTAATCCCTGCGGGCCCGCTGGGCTGCCTGCATCAGGAACAGAAGCCACACGGTGTACACAGAGATGCCGCTGGAGGCGGCGACCCCCTGCAGCAAAGGCTCCACCGCTTTGACAGAGCACTGGCTGTGGTAGAAAAAGGACACTGCCCCCTGCAGCGCCTCCCCTAAGCCGGCTCCGTCCAGCAGCTGGTTGCAGCGGCGCAGCTCCTGCCGGGCCTCTTCTGGAAAGCTGGTTTTCTCCATAAAAAGCTCTAAAAAGTCACGGTTCATAGAACGTTCCTCCCCTGTTTCCATAAACGGTTATTTCCCTATTTTTTCCGTGTCGATGATCAGCGTGACCGGGCCGTCGTTGGCGCAGAGCACATCCATGTGAGCGCCAAACTCCCCGGTCTCCACCTTGCGGATGCCCTGTTCCTTGGCATGCGCCACAAAGCGCTGGTACAGCCGGTCCGCCTCCTGGGGCGGGGCCGCCAGGTCAAAGGAAGGCCGCCGGCCTTTTTTGCAGTCTGTGCCCAAGGTGAAGTTGGACACCACCAGCAGCTCTCCCTGCACGTCCTCCAGGGACAGGTTCATCTTCTGGTTTTCGTCGGTAAAGACCCGCAGCCCGTGGACTTTTTCCGCCAGGAAATCCGCCTGGGCCTCTCCGTCTCCCTGCATCACGCCCAAAAAGACAACCAGTCCGGGGCCGATGCTTCGGGTTTCTCTGTGGTCTATGGTGATCTCCGCGCGGCTGACGCGCTGGATTACAGCTCGCATGGGCATACACTCCCCCTTTGTTTGGTGGTTCTATCCTAGCATATTTTTTCCCCGGAGTAAATGCCGTTGACAGGAAATGCAAGGCCTTTCTTGCGCTGGGGAAGAACGCCTGCTATAATAGAATGTAAAGGTAGGCCTTGTCCCCGGAAACCGGCGCCCTATTTCCCTGGGGCAACCCCGGCAGGGCCTGCGCAGGAGAAGGAGGAGTTTTCATGCTTTACACGCTGACCAACGGAACGTACACAGCCCAGGTGGATTCCCTGGGCGCCCAGCTGGTTTCCCTGAAAGGGCCCGACGGCTTTGAAGCCCTGTGGACGGGAAAGCCGGAGTACTGGCGCGAGCATGCCCCGGTGCTGTTCCCCATTGTGGGGGCCCTGCGGGAAAACCGGGCGAAGATCGACGGGCAATGGGTGGAGATGAACCGCCATGGATTTGCCAAGCGTTCGGAGTTTGCCCTGCAGTCCCAAGGGGAGGGGACTCTCTCCCTGAGGCTTACGCCCACAGAAGCCACCCGTGCCTGCTATCCCTTTGATTTCGCCTTGACGGTGACCTATACCCTGACAGACACGGGATACACCACCGCCTTTACGGTGGAAAACACAGGGGACAAGCCCCTGCCCTTTGTGGTGGGTGGACACCCGGGCTTTAACATCCCGGTGGGGGAAGAGGCCTCTTTTGAGGAATACGTCATCCGGTTTGAACAGCCGGAGACCCAGAAGTGCCCGGTGATCCAGGCGGATTCCTGCCTCATCGACCCCACCCAGACCGCCTATACCCTGGAGAACCAGCGGGAGATCCCTCTGCGGCATGAGCTGTTCTACAACGACGCGCTGGTGTTTGAGGGGCTGCGCTCCACCTGGGTGCAGGTGGTGCATCCCGCCACGGGCAAAGGGGTGGAGATGGACTTTTCCCAGTTCCCCATGCTGGGCATTTGGTCCGCAAAGAACGACGGCCCCTATGTGTGCCTAGAGCCCTGGACCGGCTGCGCCACCTTGACCACGGAGGGGGACGACTTTGCCCAGAAGAAGGGGATGCAGCTGCTGCCCCAGGGGGAGAAAAAGGACTATGCTTTCACGGTGAAGCTTCTGTAAGCCGGGGAGCGCAAAAAAGCGGAAAAAGCGCGGGGGGCCTGGGGGCCTCCGGCGCTTTTTTGCCGCCTGTCCTGTAAGAGGAGGAACCCTGCGCTGTGGGCGCAGGGGCATATTCTGTGTTTTCCCGAAGAGGGAGGCGCCGGCCTTGTCTTTTGGGCGTTTTTTCTCCGGAAAAACAAAGGATTTCTTGACAACCGGGCAGAGCTGTGGTATAGTGCAGGTAACTTAATCAATGTGTTTTAAAAAGTGCTAGTGGAAGTGATGCCTATGAAGACAGCCAGCAATGCGCAGGTGCGGCGGCACAACGAAAGGGTGGTGCGGCAGGTTTTGCTGGAACGCCGGGAGGCCACCCGGCAGCAGCTGGCCCAAAAGACCGGGCTCAGCGCCATGACGGTGGGAACGCTGCTTGCCGCCATGCAGGAGCGTGGGGAGGTGGAAGAAAAAGGCAGCGTCCCTTCGGAGGGAGGCAGGCCCTCGGTGCGGTACCGGTACGTGGGGGAGCGGCATAAAGTGGCTGCCATGCGGCTCTACCGATTGGAGGGGCGCAACCAGGTGCGGCTGACGGTTTACAACCTGTTTGGGGATCCTGTCTACCGGGACGGAGAGGCCATGGAGGAACTGCGTCCGGAGCTGCTGGACCGGCTGTTGGCCAGGACCTTTGAGCGGGTTCCGGGCATCGCAGGGATTGCCTTGGGGCTGCCCGGCCAAGTGGACGGAGGCCGTGTGGTATTTTGCGACCACCCTGTGTTGGAAGGGGAGACGATTCCCCGCCGCTGGGAAAGTCTGTATGGGGTGCCTGTGCGGCCTGCCAACGACATTGACGCCGCCATGCTGGGCTATGTGCAGGGCTTGGCCCCGGAAAAAAGCCAGGGGCTGACGGCGGGGTTCTATTTTCCCCAAAGCTTTCTGCCGGGCATGGGGCTTGTTCTGGAGGGACGGCCCTGGCCAGGGCACCGGGGCTTTGTGGGAGAATTCCATTTTCTCCCGCCCACGGTGGGCTGGGAATCCTTGGACTATGAGGACCGCGGGGCAGTGGAGTGGGCCGCCGCCCGGGTGGTGGCGGAGGCCTGTGTCTATGTGGCCCCAGACCGGGTGGTGCTCTACGGGGATTTTTTCCGGTTCGGGGCGGCGGAGCGGATCCGCGCCTTGGTGGAGGAGCGCTTCCGTGGGCTGTATGGCTTGGAGCTGGAAGTCCGGCGGGACCTGGGGCCCGATTACGAAGTGGGCATGCAGGCCTTGGCCTTGACCCAGCTGAAAGAAACTCTATTTGGGAAGAGCGAGGAGGAGCTGTAAGAGTATGATGACTGCGCTGCTTGTTTTGATTTACGTGGCTTTTATCAGCCTGGGGCTGCCGGATTCCCTGCTGGGTTCGGCGTGGCCCTCCATACAGAAGGAGTTGGAGGCCCCCATGTCTTTTGCGGGCATGATCTCCATGATCGTGTCCTGCGGCACGGTGGTCTCCAGTTTGCTCAGCGCCCGCCTGTTGGCCCGGTTTGGCACAGGGTGGGTGACGCTGGTCAGCGTCGCCATGACCGCCGGGGCCCTGCTGGGATTTGCCGTCTCCCCCTCTGTGTGGTGGCTCTGCCTGTGCGCCGTCCCTCTGGGATTGGGGGCCGGGTCTGTGGATGCGGGGCTGAACAATTTTGTGGCGCTCCACTACAAGGCCAGGCACATGAGCTGGCTCCACTGCTTTTGGGGCATCGGCGCTACGGCGGGCCCTATGGTGATGGCCTTTTGGATCCAGCAAAACAACAACTGGCAGGGAGGATACCTGACCATTGGACTGCTGCAAACCGTGCTGGTGGCGATTTTGGCAGTGTCCCTTCCCCTGTGGAAAAGGGCGGAGGCGCCCCAAGGGGAGGAGAACGGGGAGGCCGTGGTGGCCCTCTCCTTGAAGAAGGTGTTTCAAATTCCCCGGGCCAAAGCGGCTCTGCTGGGATTTTTCTGCTACTGTGCTGTGGAGACCACCACCAATCTTTGGGCCAGCAGCTATGCGGTAACCGGGTATGGAGTGGACGAACACACCGCCGCCAGCTGGAGCTCCCTGTTCTTTTTGGGCATTACGGTGGGACGGCTGCTTTCCGGGTTTGTGTCCATGAAGCTGGATAGCCCCTCTCTCATCCGGGTGGGGCAGGCGTTGGCCTTGTGCGGCGTGGCGCTTCTGCTGCTTCCCCTGCCGGTGTGGCGGATTCCTGTGGCCCTGTGTTTGATTGGGGGCGGCTGCGCGCCCATCTATCCGGCCATGCTGCACCAGACGCCCCAGGTGTTTGGCAAGAAGATCTCCCAGGCCATGATGGGCGTGCAGATGGCCTGCGCCTACGTGGGCACCACGGTGGTGTCCCCTGTTTTTGGCCTGCTGGCGGAGGCCCTGGATGTTCGCCTGCTGCCCCTGTACCTGCTGGTGTTTTTAGCCTTGATGATCCTGGGAACAGAGCGGGTTCGTTCCTACAAAAAAGCGGGGAAAGCCGCTTAAAGAACAGAGTTTTGTACCCCGTAAAGGAGTGTGGTGTGGGATGATTTTCCATGAGATGGACCTGCAGACTTGGAACCGGCGGGAGCACTTTGCTCACTATACCTCCCAGGTCCCCTGCTTTTACAGCATGTGTGTGGATGTGGACGTGACACAGCTGAAGAAGAGGGGGGAGCGGCTGTATCCCGCCCTGTTGTATGGGCTGTGCGCTGTGGCCAACCGGCATCGGGAATTTCGCATGGCCTTTGATGGGGAAGGCAGGCTGGGATGGTTTGAGGAAATTTCCCCCTGCTACACGGTGTTCCATCCGGAGACAGAGACTTTTTCCTGCCTTTGGACCCAGTTTTCCCCAGATTACCGGGAGTTTTGCGCCCGGTACCAGGAGGACTTGCGGCTGTACGGCGCCAGGGAAGGGTTTTGGGGAAAGCCTCATCCTCCGGAAAACCTGTGCGACATTTCCATGATTCCCTGGCAGACTTTTACAGGGTTTCATCTGGACCTGCCCCGGGGAGAACGGCATTTGTTGCCGATTTTTACCATGGGGAAGGTACACGAGGTTCAGGGTAAATGGTTGCTGCCGCTGGCCGTACAGGTGCACCACGGGGTGTGCGACGGGTTCCACGTTTGCAGGTTTGTGGAAGAGCTGCAGCAGCTGCTGGACCGGGAGTTGTACGGCGCAGAAGGGAATATGTAGTGATTTTGCTTATTAGACGAAACTCCGGCGGATGATGGCATCCGCCGGAGTTCTACTATATATTGCGCCCGTTCACAATTTTTTTACAAGAAAATGGGAGGATCCTTCATATTTCGACAAATTAGTAAGGGGTTTTATAGTATCCTTAGCTTGTCAGGAGGCGCTGGCCATCTGCAGACAGAGTTTATCCGAGATCATGGCGATGAATTCGCTGTTGGTGGGTTTTCCCCGGGTGTTGTGAATGGTGTAGCCGAAGTAGGAGTTCAGCACATCCACGTCTCCCCGGTCCCAGGCCACTTCAATGGCATGGCGTATGGCCCGCTCCACCCGGGAACTGGTGGTGTTGTAGCGTTTTGCCACGCTGGGATACAGCTGTTTGGTCACGGCGTTGATCAGTTCAGGATCTTCCACAGCCATGAGGATGGAGTCCCTCAGGTAGTGATATCCCTTGATGTGAGCAGGCACGCCAATTTGGTGGAGGATTTCCGTAACCTGCATGCGCAGGCTGGCGCTGGCGGGCTCCGAGTCAAAGTGCTTTCCCCGCATGGAGAGCAGAGAAAGCACCCGGTCAGCCATTTCGTTTTGATCATAGGGGGTTAGGGCGAAATACGCTGCGCCGGCAGAGGCGATTTCCCGCTCGATGACAGGGTTGGTATAAGAGGCGGTGATTATGTATAGGGGGTTATCCACGGAGGCGTCTTGGTTCACCGCGTGGATCACTCCCACGGCGTCGAGGCCGGGCATGAGAAATTCCATCATGACCAGCTGGGGGCGTTCTTCTCGAATTTTTTCCAAAAGCAGGCTGCTATCCCGCTTTAGAAAGAGGACTTTCACCCCCCGTTGGGATAATTTCTGGATCGGTTCCCGGTCCCATTCGCCGTCTTCCGAACTAATAATTATCGTACTTTCTTTTTCCATGACGAACCTCCTGGTACTGGTTTATTGTGAAAAGATTTTACCATAAGATCATACTTATGGCAAGTGGTTTGTCGGAAAAATCTGGAAAATTATCTTGCCGAAAAACGGCGAAAAATGGCTTAAGACCGGGGTTTTTTGCCCTTCGAGCTACTTCGACACACTACATATTTGGCTTTCCTCCCACATGGTTTGGGCACAGATACCATATCCAGTTGTGGGGTCTTCTGTAAAGACATGGGTGACCGCTCCTGCCAGCTTTCCATCCTGCAAAAGGGGACAGCCGCTCATGCCCTGTACAATGCCGCCTGTGGCCTGCAAAAGCCTGGGGTCCGTCACTTGGACCACCAGGTTTTTTGTCTTTTGCTCTAGGTCTAGAATTTGTAGGATTTCGGCGTCGTAGGGCTGCGGACCGCTTTCATCCAACGTGACCAACAGCTGCACAGGGCCGCAGTGGATTTCCTCCCGGGGGAGGATCTCCACCGTTTCTCCTTCCGGTGGGTTATCCAAAGTGCCGTACACACCGGTGTCCTTATTTTGCAGGAGGCTGCCCAGCGGCTGGTCCGAGGAGAAATAGCCCCGCAGCTGGCCGGGGCTGTTTTCCTCTCCCTTTACAATGCCGCTGAGGGTGATGGGCGCGGGCTCGCCGGATTTCAGGGCCATCACGCCGCTGGTGTCCATATCGCAAATGCCGTGGCCCAAGCCGGCAAAAAGGCCGGAGGCCGGGTCATAGAAGGTGAGGGTCCCAATTCCAGCGGCGCTGTCCCGAACCCACATACCGGTTTTAAAGGAACCTTCCCCGAAAACCGGCGTGACCTGGGTTTCGAAAATCTCTTGTTCCCTGCGCACCTGGAAAGTGATAGGCTCCCCGCCGCTTTGGCCAATGGCACGGGCCAGGGCGGTGTTGTCGGGAATGTCCTGGCCGTTGGCCTGCAGCAAATAGTCGCCCGGCTCAATGCCGGCCTCCGCCGCCGGGCAGCACACGCCCGTTTCGGTGTAAATGTCTGAGAGGGAGGCCACAATGACCCCGTCTGTGAAAAGTTTAATGCCGAAAACGGTGCCCAAGGGAATCACTTCCCCAGGGCTTGCGGTGCTGGCGGCAGCCGGAGCGCTCTCCTCTTTCTGGGCGGAAAATTCTTTTCCCCCGTTGAACACAGAAGCTTCCAGAGCGGTGGGAGGGCTGTCCAGCTTTAAAAAGCTGAGAGAAAGCAGCATGCAGACAGCGGTGGTTCCCACACTGACGGTGAACAGGCGCAGAGCGCGGAGCAGCCGGCGCTTGTTTCCCTGTTTCCAAAAAGGCTTCATGGAAATTTTCATCCCTTTCCGGGGCGGATTTGAAATTTCACGCGGAGCTTGCAAAATTTCTGCCCCGTTTTACTGTGTCACAAGGAGAGGCATTTATTTTGACAATTAAAAACGCTCCTGCACAAAGGAGGCAGGAGCGAGAATTTTTGGTCTGCCGCAACGATGGAACGTTGGCCATGGATCAGCGGCTGCCAATCCTTGTTCCATCGAAGGACAGTATGTTATAAAAAAGAAAGAGAGAGTTTTTTTCATTGCGTCACAGACAGGCGTTTCGCTTAGGGGGAAACCGCTTTTTCCACACAGATCCAAACTGCATCCTCATAGACAGTTGCAAAGAAATTTGAAGGAAGCGGTAGGCCGCCCTTGCGAGGCGTTTTGCAGCCAACGGCTGTTTGTGAACAACGCTACTATAGACGTTGGAAGGGGCCTCATCTCCTTTCTTGTGGGAGTGTCCTTAGTGTATCGGAGAATTGTGAAGAGCGCTTGGAAAGTTTTTGAAGAATCCGTAAGGAATTTATGAACAGAGGTTGAATGCACTTTTTCTGAAAATTGGCGATAGTGCCGAAAGTTCCCGAGACTTCCACGGATTACCAATGTAAAGTGATCTTTTTTGTTGAAACCCTTTCATTTTTGTGTTAAGATATAGGATATCCGTAAGGGAGAAACGGAGAAAATGCAAGAAACTGTGGTTCTCCCTGCACGGAGAGAATTCGACACGCGGGAGGAAATCCATGAGGGAACAGCAGCGCATCACGGTGATCTGCGGCCATTATGGCTGCGGGAAAACCAACCTCACTCTGAACCTGGCCCTGGAAGCGGCGGCCGCAGGGGAGAAAGTCACGGTGGCAGACCTGGACATTGTCAACCCCTATTTCCGTTCTTCCGAATACGGAGGCCTGCTGGAGGGCCATGGGGTGCGGCTGATCGCCCCTGTGTTTGCGGGCACCACTTTGGATACCCCCACGCTGCCCCCGGAGCTGTACTCCCTTTTCGAGCCGGAGTCGGGCCGTGTGTTTATAGACGCCGGTGGGGATGACGCAGGGGTCACCGCCCTGGGAGGCATGCACGCCCTGTTGGAAGAGGCAGGGTATGACATGCTGTATGTCATCAACCGGTACCGGGTGCTCTCCCAGACCCCGGAGGAAGCGGCGGCACTCTTGGGAGAGATCCAGGCCGCCAGCCGGCTGCAGGCCACCGCTTTGGTAAACAACTCCCACCTGGGGGTGGAGACCAAGAGGCAAGACCTGCTGGATGCCCTGGAGTTTGCAAAGAGGACTGCGGAGCTCACTGGCCTGCCCCTGCTGTACTCCACCGCTCCAGACTTTTCCCTGCAGGAGGGGGAAGCGCTGCCAGAGGGGTTCAAACTCGTAAAGCGCTATGTAAAATTCCTGTGGGAATAAGGGAAAGGCTTCCTGTTGGAAGTCTGCCCTGGGCGAATCGGGCAAAATGCCCCCTGTTTTGTTTGAAAAGGACCTACTGTATAAAGTAAAAGAAAATTCCTGAAGGAGGGAAAACCATATGGCAAGAATCATTGTGGATGAGAAGGTCTGCAAGGGCTGCGGGATGTGCGTGCACGCATGTCCGCTGAAGATCATCGCCCTGGATAAGACTCGCCTCAACGCCAAGGGATACCACCCTGCGCAGCTGGTGGAGCCCGACAAGTGCGTAGGCTGCGCCTCGTGCGCCACTATGTGCCCGGATACGGCTATTACGGTAGAACGGTAAGCCTCTTTTTGAAAAGGCCTTGTAAAGCCTTTTCCCGCCGCTGCCCTAGGGGAGCGGAAAAGAATCATCGATCCGGGGGCCGGTGTGCCTCCTGAGAAAGGAAGGAATGTACTTATGAAGGTTTTGATGAAGGGCAACGAAGCGCTGGCAGAAGCTGCCATCCGCGCGGGCTGCCATCACTTCTTCGGCTATCCCATTACGCCCCAGACGGAGTTGGCGGCGTATATGTCCAAACGTATGCCCAAAGTGGGCGGCACCTATCTCCAGGCGGAATCGGAGATTGCGGCTATCAACATGGTGCTGGGCGCCTCTGCGGCCGGCATCCGCGCCATGACCTCCTCCTCCTCTCCCGGCATCAGCCTGAAGGGCGAGGGCATCTCCTATATGGCCGGTTCCGACCTGCCTGCTGTGATTATCAATGTGCAGCGGGGCGGCCCTGGTTTGGGCGGCATTCAGCCCAGCCAGGCGGACTACTGGCAGGCCACCAAGGCCACCGGCCACGGGGACTTCCAGATTTTGGTGTTTGCTCCCTCTACGGTGCAGGAGATGGTGGATCTGATCTCCCACGCCTTTGACACCGCCGACAAGTACCGCATGCCTGCCATGATTTTGGCGGACGGCATGCTGGGCCAGATGATGGAGCCGGTGGAGCTGCCGGAAGAGGGCTCTGCTCAGCTGCCGGAAAAGCCCTGGGCTGCCAGCGGCCACGGGGGCAAGCGGGCCCACAACATTATCAACTCCCTGTATCTGACCCCCGAAAAGCTGGAAGAGCTGGTCAAGGAGCGCTTTGCCCGCTATGAGAAGGTCAAAGCCAACGAGCAGATGGCTGAGGAGTACCTGACCGAGGACGCAGACATTGTGCTGGTGGCCTACGGCGCCTCCTCCCGTGTGGCACGCAGCGCCGTGAACAAGGCCCGGGAAAAGGGCATTAAGGCAGGCCTTGTGCGGCCCATCACTTTGTGGCCCTTCCCCACCCAGGCGTTGCAACGGGCTGCCAGCCACGCCAAAAATTTCCTGGTGGTGGAGATGAGCATGGGCCAGATGGTGGACGACGTGAAGCTGGCCATCGACTGCAAGGTGCCCGTGCACTTCTACGGCCGCACCGGCGGCATGATCCCCACTCCCGCTGAAGTGCTGGAACAGATTGGAAAGGCGAATTGACTATGGCTATTGTATTTCAAAAACCGTCTACCTTGACTGACGCGCCCATGCACTACTGTCCCGGCTGCACCCACGGCATTGTCCACCGTCTGGTGGCCCAGGCCATTGAGGAGCTGGGTGTGGAAGGCAAAACCGTGGGCGTGGCCTCGGTGGGCTGTTCGGTTATGTGTTACGATTACTTCTCCTGCGATATGGTGCAGGCCCCTCACGGCCGCGCCCAGGCAGTGGCTACCGGCCTCAAGCGCGCCCGTCCTGAAAATGTGATCTTCACCTACCAGGGCGACGGCGACTTGGCTGCCATCGGCACTGCTGAAACCGTTCACGCTGCCACCCGGGGTGAGAATATTACCGTTATTTTCATCAACAACGCCATTTACGGCATGACCGGCGGCCAGATGGCTCCCACCTCCCTGCCGGGTCAGGTGACTCAGACCACCCCCTACGGCCGGGATACCAACACCGCCGGCTATCCGGTGCGGGTGTGCGAGATGCTCTCCACTTTGGACGGTGTGGCTTTGGCCCAGCGGGTCACGGTGGACTGTGTGAAGAACGTGAACATCGCTCGGAAGGCCATTAAGAAGGCCTTCCAGAACCAGATTGAGGGCAAGGGCTATTCCATTGTGGAAGTGCTCTCCACTTGTCCCACCAACTGGGGCATGTCTCCTGTGGAGGCCCTGAAGTGGCTCAACGAGAATATGATCCCCTACTACCCCCTGGGTGTATACAAAGATGTGGAGGAGGGTGTAAAGAAGTAAACGGCAAGCCGTTTCCTTCTGCGAGTTGCCTTTCCCCGGCTTGGGGCCAGGGATCTTGGCTGTGCCGGAACTAGGCAGCTTCGCGGCTCATCACAAGAAAGGAGCTAAGTATGAAAAATCTGAACATTCTCTTCGCTGGCTTTGGCGGCCAAGGCGTGCTGTTCGCCGGAAAAGTGGTGGCCTATGCCGCCCTCATCGCCAACAAACAGCTCTCCTGGCTGCCCTCTTACGGCCCGGAGATGCGGGGCGGTACCGCCAACTGCAGCGTGTGCGTTTCCGATGAGGCCATCGGCTCTCCCCTGGTGACCAACCCCAACGTGTTCGTCGCCATGAACCTGCCCTCCTTTGACAAGTTCATCAACGCGGTGGAGCCCGGCGGCGTGGTGATTGTGGACTCCAGCCTCATCGACAAGAAGGTGGAGCGGGACGACGTGACCGTGTACTATGTGCCCTCCACGGCGCTGGCCGATGAAAACGGCGTGAACGGCCTGTCCAACATGATCCTCATTGGCAAGCTGTTCAAAGAGGTCTGCATGGCCGACGGCGACTACAAGTTCTGCGACGGGGACATTTTGGACCAGGCGGTGCAGAAGTGCATTCCCGCCCGCAAGGCCCAGATGCTGGATTTCAACCGCAAGGCCATCCAAATCGGTCAGGACCAGTAAACAGAAAATCCACAGATTCCAGCCCTGGCAGTTGCCGGGGCTTTTTCTGTTGACAATTCCGCCTGCCTGCGGTAGCATGGGGAAAAGGAGGAGATGCTTCATGGAATACATCGATGAGGGACAGGCAAGGTTGGAGCCCTTTCGTTTTCCCAAAGGATACCGGGGGCCGGACTTTTCGGTGTGGTATGTCACCAGCAGCGGGGAGTTCTTTCCCGTGAGCCACCGGGAGCGCCCCGGGGTGCAGCTGCCTTTTTCCGGGGAGTTCTCCTTTGCAGGGTACCGCTGGCTGGTGCCGGGGGTGTACTCCACCGCCAAGGCGCTGGTGGTGGACCTCTGCCGGGAAGTGCCCCTCCAGGCCATCCAGGATTTTATCCAAAAGTGGAACCTGACCCTGGAGAACGACGACATAGACTGTTTCTCCAAGGCCCAGCGCATGGAGATGGAGGCGGAAAATCCCCTGGAGCTGGAAGTCTCCCCAACGGCGGTGGTCAACGGCCGGGAGCACCCTTACCGGCGGGGCACAGGTTTATTCTACTGCGCCAAGCTGGAATGGCCGGGCAGCGATCTGACGGGGGAGGCTGTGGCGAAGCACTACGGTTTAAACCAAGAAACGGGTTGGAACTTGTGGCGGTATGTGTTCCCCTGGGGCCGGCGCAAACAGGTGAACACACTCTCCCTGACCTTGCAAACAGACCGCGCCCGTTGGCCTGGAACCCCTTTTCAGGTGAAACAGGCGGGGGAACAGGTGGAGCTGATCCACCCCAGAACCGGGGAGAGCTGCACCCTCACCGTCCGGGATTTCCAGAGGGACGCCCTGGACAGTGACCGCATCCCCGGCAGGGAGGAATGGGAATTTCCCAACCACCTGTGGCGGTTTACCTACGCCGTGGAGCCGGAGGTACCCGGCCTCACCATAGAGGATGGGGAGGAGGGAGACCGTCCCCGGCCCAAGCCCCGCCCGGAGACTGGCAGAGGGGATAGGAGTGGGGAAGGCGGCTCCACTGCCGCTTTTGTCACGGCCCAGCCGGAGGCTGCGTCCATCGGCATTATCGGCGGAGCAGACGGACCCACCGCCATTTTCCTTCGGGATGACGAGGACCCTCGGCGTCACACGGCCTTTTCCGCCCTGCGATTCCAGCGGGAGGAGCCTGCTGCCTGGCTGCCTGTTTTCCGGGACGCCCAGGGAAAAAGGGGCCATTTTGTGCTGCAGCAAGAGGATTGACCTTGTCTGCGCCCAAGAGAAGGCTGCAAAAAAAGACTGCTGCCAGAGGCAACAGTCTCTTTTTTAGGTCCTGCCGGGAGAGTTACTCCTCCTCGCAGGCGGCCTTCTGCTGATTGATTTCCCGGATGATGGAAATGGGGAATTTCTCTTTCCGGTCGTAGGTGTACAGGCCGTTAATCTCCTGTTCAATGTCGTACAGCTGGGTGTAGCAGAACCCGAAGATCTCCGGGTTTTGCAGCAGCGCTTCGGTCAGGCCTTTATACCGGGCGAAGAATTCCTCCGCCGTGGTGGGAGCGTTCCCATAGCCCCAGCCTTCCACCGTGTTTTCCACCCAGCGGATGCCGCCGTATTCGCTGAGAAAGATGGGCTGGCCCTGGTAAGGTTGCTGGAAGAAGGGCCCCTTGCCGTGTTCTCCCCAGGGAAGGTCCTGGAAGAAGGGGTCGTCTTTGGGAATGGAGCCGCCGTTTTCCCGGATCTTTTCTGTGAAGGAATCCCACCGCTGGCGGAAGGTTTCCGTGTTCTGGTCGTAGTCGTGAATGTCGTAGACCTCCGAAAGCACCCGGAAATTGCCGCTGGCGTCGATGCAGGGGCGGGTGGGGTCCAGACGCTTGGTCAGCTTATACAGGCTGCTGAGCAGGGCGTTCTGTTCTTTTTCCTCATGGTAGCCCCAGGTCTCGTTAAAGGGGCACCAGCCGATGATGGCCGGGTGGTTGCAGTCCCGCTCCACGGCTTCGCTCCACTGGTTGAGGACAATCTCCGTGGCCAGGGGATGAGAATGGTCCAGGCCCCAGTTGGGGAACTCGCCCCACACCAGGTAACCCAGCCGGTCGCAGTGGTAGAGGAACCGGGGCTCAAAGACCTTTTCGTGCAGCCGCGCCCCATTAAAGCCTGCTGCAAAGGAGAGGGTGATGTCTTGGATCAGATCCTCCTCGGTGGGAGCGGTGTAGATTCCATCGGGATAGAACCCCTGGTCCAGCACAAAGCGCTGGAAAAGTGGCTTGCCGTTGAGCAGGAATTTCCGCCCCTGAAACGCCACGGTGCGCAGGCCAAAATAGCTGCTCACCTGATCGTTTTCCAAAGAGAGGAGCAAAGTGTACAGGCCGCCTTTCCCAGCTTCCCACAGGTGGATTTCCTCCAGGTCCAGCTGGGTGGTGAAAAAGCCGTCTTGCACCGCGATGGTTTTCTCGCCTACCGGCTTTCCCTCCCACAGGGCGGTAAGGCGCAGCGTGCCCTCTCCTTTTGCCAGGCCAGAGACGGTCACACAGCCGTTTTGCGGGTCCGGATAATAGCGGGCATACTGCAGGTAGGTTTCCGGGACAAATTCCAGCCAAACGGTCTGCCAGATGCCGGTGGTCCGGGTGTAGTCGCAGCCGGAGGAGTAGTACTGGTCCGCCTGCTTGCCCTTGGGCTGCAGGCCGCTGCGCACGTCGTCCCGCGCCGCTACAAACAAGGTGTTTTCTCCTGCGGTCACATAGGGGGTCACATCCAGGGAGAAGGAGGTGTATCCTCCCTTGTGGGTGCCTGCCGGCTGTCCGTTGACGTAGACCCAGGCCTCATAATCCACCGCGCCGAAATGGAGGAGCACCCGGCCGGAGAGTTCCTGCTCACTTAGGGAAAAGGTCCGGCGATAGGCCACGCCTGGAATAAAGTCCGTGTGTGCCAGGCCGGAAAGTTTACTTTCCGGGCAGAAGGGCACCAGAATGGTGTGGGCAAAGGTTTCCTTTTCCCACAGCCGCCGCTGGACAGCGCTGCAGCCATAGTCCCATTCAAATTCCCAAAGGCCGTTTAAATTCCGCCAGTTTTTCCGTTCCCATTGAGGATTGGGGTGTTCCGCACGGGGTATGTTCATAGAGATCGCTCCTTTAGTTTTTTTGCGGACTGTAAAGTTAAATGAAAGTTGAGGACCCGTCAGCCCAGATGGTACAATGGTTTTACCACAAATCCAAGTACCTCCCGAAAGGAGACGAGTC